>NZ_KV786628.1:0-86674 GCF_001806955.1 Burkholderia sp. HMSC10F09 | reverse complement strand
CGGCTCGTCGGCGCGCGGCGCCCAGTCCGGCGCGGCGAGCCAGGCGAGCGGTTCGGTGAAGAGCGGCACGCCGTCGTCGCGCGGCGGGTCCTCGCCCGGTTCGTGACGCACGATCGCCGCGTCGAAGCGGCGTTCGTCGTACTGCGCGAGCAGGTTCGACGACGAGCCGAGATGCATTTCGAGCGACAGCCCCGGATCCTGCCGGTGCAGGCTCGTCAGTACGGCCGGCAGGTCGGGCACCGCGACGTGCTCGCTGACGCCGAGCGACAGCCGCCGCGTGCCCGCCGCAATCGCGCCGAGCGCGCGATCGTGCGCGTCGAGCAACGCGCGCGCGGCCGGCAGGAAGGTTTCGCCGTCGACCGCGAGCTTCACGACGCGCGGCGTGCGCGCGAGCAACGACTTGCCGAGATGCGCTTCGAGCCGCTTCAGCTTCAGGCTGACGGCCGATTGCGTGATGCCGAGCGCGTCGGCGGCGCGCGTGAAGCTCGCGAGATCGGCGACCAGCACGAACGCGCGCACCGCATCGAGGTCGAGGACTTTCATTTCAGATGCAAATGGATGAAATATTCATCGATGACTGTTAATTATAGTTTGGCGGTTCTAACCTGACGTCGCGTTTCCCGTTCTTCAACGTCACCGACAGGAGCAGGACCATGCCATTCACCCGTATTGCCGTGCGCGAAGGCAAACCGGCCGCGTATCGCGCGGCGCTCGTCGACGGCGTGCATCGCGCGCTGATGCACACGTTCAACGTGCCCGAGGACGACATCTTCATGGTCGTCACCGAGCATGCAGCCGAGAACTTCGTGTTCGGCCGCCACTACTACGACATCGAACGCAGCGACGATCTCGTGATGATCCAGATCACCGCGAACAACACGCGCACGCTCGAGCAGAAGCGGGCGCTCTACCGGACGATCGCGGAGAACCTCGCGGCGCAGCCGGGCGTGCGGCCGCAGGACGTCTTCGTCAGCCTCGTCGAAGTGCTGAAGGAGGACTGGTCGTTCGGCAACGGCATCGCGCAGTACGCCGTTTGACCGGCAGCATGCGCGACGGCCGCCGGATGCCGCTCGGCGTGACGGCCGTGTACCATGGACGCTTCACCGGACGCGCCGGCGTCGAACCTGCGCCGGCGCGGCATACTTTGCGGGAGCTTCCATGTCGCGTGTGCTGGAAATCGCGTTGTGCCTGTCGCTCGAAGGATGGCCGATGGCCGCGTCGAACCGCGCGCGCGGCGCGCCGCGCGACTTCGGCGCGGAACTCGTGCGCGCATGGCGGATTTGTCCGCAGGTGCGGATGCGGCGCGGGCACGAGCGCGTGACGATCGAGCCGTGCCGCGTCGTCGAGGCCGAGCCGAGCGCCGGCGCGAGCTGGTGGACCTGGGTCGAATCGAATGCGCAGGGCACGCGCGTCGTCGCCGCGCGCACGCAGGCGTTCGCGCCGGGCGTCACGCAGCGCGAACTGTTCGATGCCGAACATGCGGGCATCGCCGTGTCCGCATGCGGCGACGGTTCGGCATCGTCCGACGACGCAGCCGTCGAGCCGGCGCCCGATCCGCAGCCGAACGCCGCCGCCAAAGCGCAACGCCGATCGGTCGCGAAGGCGCGCAACGCCGCGTGCACGACGTCGGCCGCACGAACCGAAACACAGGTGCAAGGCAAGGGCGCATCGGCTGCGGCCGCAACGACCGGCGACGGCGCGCGCGCCGCGCCGAACGCCGACGGGCCTGCCGGCATGCGGCCCGACACGCACGGCGTGACGCTCGTCAGCGAACGGCGGCGCGGGCGCTGGGCCGACGACAGCGGCGTCGTCGTCGAGATGACGCTCGACGACATCGCCGTGCACGACGGCGATGCGCGGCCGCGCCGCTATGTCGAACTGCGGCTCGCGGCGCCCGACTGGGACACGCCGGAAGCCCGCACGGCCGCACTGCGCGCGCTGTTTGCCGCCGCGCGCGAGCTGAGCGGCGCATGGCCGGCCTTCGTGCAGCTGACGAGCGTGATCGACCGCGCGTGCGCGGGCGAGCTCGGCGCCGCGGTGCCGATCAAGGCGCGGCTCGTCGAACTGACCGGCATCCGCTCGCAGCGCGCCGCGCTGTTCGCGCTGTCCGGCGACATCGCCGCGCAATGGCTCGGCAACGAAGGCGGCGTGCTCGATCGCGACGATCCCGAATTCGTGCACCAGATGCGCGTCGCGCTGCGGCGGCTGCGCACGCTGATGCGGTTCTTTCCGCACTTCGCGGATCGGCACTGGAAGGACACGTTCGGCGTCGACTTGCGCTGGCTCGCCGGTCTGCTCGGCACGGTGCGCGACTGGGACGTGTTCGCGACCGAAACCTTGCCCGCGCTGATCGCGGCCGACGGCGGCAGCGCCGACTGGAGCGGCACGCTCGATGTCGCACGTGCGCAGAGCGCGACGGCGCGTGTCGAGCTGCGGCAGGCGCTGCATTCGGCGCGCTACGCGCGGCTGACGCTCGGCTGGCTCGAATGGCTTAGCACGCTCGCGTTTCCGTCGGCGGCCGACGACGAGATGACGCCGCTGCCCCGTCATGCGGCCAAGCGCGTACGGCAGCTGTTCGGTCATCTGTACGCGGTGCCGTCGCTGGCGTCGCTCGACACGGCCGCGCGGCATCGCGTGCGGATCGACGCGAAGCGGCTGCGCTACGCGCTCGAGTTCTTCGCGTCGCTCGCGTCGCGGCGCACGCGCGGCGAGACCGCGAAGACGCTCGCGCGCGTGCAGAGCGTGCTCGGCGAAGCGAACGATACGATCGTCGCGCTCCATCATCTCGAGCAGCTCGCCGCACCGCCATACCAGATCGGTTTCGTGCGCGGCTACGGCGCGGCGCTCGAACGGCGTGCCGCACACGATGCGGAGGCGCTGCTCGCGAGCCTGCGTCCGCCGAAGCTGCGCGGCAAATCGGCGTGAGCGCGCGCCGACTATAATGGCCGCCCGTTTTTCCGGTACCGATCGATGAGCGACGCCCCGTCTTCTCCGTCTTCCGCCGAACCGCTCGCGCTGGGCGGCGAACTGTGGCTGCGCGCGGGCGAGCAGACGCTCGGCGGCGCGACGCGCATCGCGCTGCTCGCGGCGATCGGCGACACGGGATCGATCACGCGCGCGGCGAAGGCCGTCGGCTTGAGCTACAAGGCGGCGTGGGACGCGGTCGACACGATGAACAACCTCGCGGGCGAGCCGCTCGTCGTGCGCTCGACCGGCGGCAAGGGCGGCGGCGGCACGACGCTCACGCCGCGCGCGACGTCGCTGATCGCCGCCTTCCGCACGATCGAGCGCGAGCATCGCCGCTTCATTGCGGCCGCCAGCGCGGCCGTGGCAGGCTTCGACGTCGACTGGGCGCTGCTCGGCCGGATCGGGATGAAGACCAGCGCGCGCAATCAGTGGGTCGGGGAGGTGGAGTCGATCGTGCGCGGCACCGTCAACGACGAAGTGACGCTGATGCTGCCCGGCGGCCAGGCGATCGTCGCGGTGCTCACGCACGACGGCGCGCGCACGCTCGGGCTGCACACCGGTGCGCACGCGTGCGCGCTCGTCAACGCATCATCGGTCGTGCTCGCGGCTGACGACGGCGGCCCGGCGCCGAAGGTGTCCGCGCGCAACCGGCTGCACGGAACGGTCGAGTCGGCCGATGGCGGGGCGGTCAACAGCGAAGTGACGCTCGCGCTCGACGGCGGCGGCACGCTGACGGCCGTCGTCACGAACGACAGCGTCGACGCGCTGCAGCTGGTCGCGGGCCGCCGCGCGTTCGCGCTGTTCAAGGCATCGAGCGTGCTGCTCGCGATGACGGAATAGCGCCGCGGCACGGTCGCGATGTGCATGCGGTCGCGCCGCATGCACATCGTTTCCGCTTCGCTTTCTTCGCTACCGCTTTCTCGCGGCTTCTCTCAGGTCGTACGGCTATCGTGCGCGCCCGCTCAGATTACGCGGGTCGGCCATCCGGGATGCGGCGCGGCCGGCTGGACGCGTCCGTCGTTCAGTTGCACGACCTGGTCGCCGAAGGCGGCGACGTCGTCCGGGTCGTGCGAAATCAGCACCATCGGAATGTCGAGCCGCGCCTGCAGTTCGGCCAGCTCGTGACGCATGCGCTGACGCATCGCGCCGTCGAGCGCCGCGAACGGCTCGTCGAGCAGCAGGATGCGCGGCTGCGCGACGAGCGCGCGCGCAAGCGCGACGCGTTGCTTCTGTCCGCCGGACAACTGCGATGGATACTGCGCGGCCAGCGGTTCGAGATCGAACGCGCGCAGCCAGTACGCGACCTCGGGCGGCAGCGCGTTCGCGCGCGGGTTGCGCAGGCCGGCCGTGAGTCCGAACGCGATGTTCTGGCGCACGTTCAGGTGCGGGAACAGCGCATAGTCTTGAAACAGATAGGCGACGCGGCGCGCGCGCGTCGGTACGTCGATGCGGCGCGCCGCATCGAACAGCGGCTCGCCGTGCAGCGCGATCGTGCCTTCGTCGGGCGCGAGCAGCCCGGCGATCGCCTGCAGCGTCATGCTCTTCCCCGCGCCGGACGGCCCGAACAGCACGACGCGCTGCGTCGTCGCGGTAAACGACACGTCGAGCGTGAAGCGGCGCTCCGCGGTCGCGTACGTCTTGCGAATGTCGACGACGAGACTCATCTGCCGCTCCTGCGATGCCGTTGCGCCGCGCTGCGGCGTGCGCGGTGCCTTGCATGCGCCGCGGTCGTCCGACAGGTATGCACGACGTCGATCATGTCGGCTGACTCCTTCTCGCCCGCGACGGCACGAGCCACCCGGTCGCGAGCAGCACGAGCACGCAGGTGATCGACGTGACGAGCACGAGGAAGTTGGCCGTGCTGTCGTCGCCGGCCTGCACGGCCGCGTAGATCGCGACGGACAGCGTCTGCGTGCGCCCCGGCAGATTGCCGGCGATCATCAGCGTCGCGCCGAATTCGCCGAGCGCGCGTGCGAACGCGAGCAGCGCGCCCGCGAGAATGCCGCGCGCGGCGAGCGGCAGCGTCACGCGAAAGAACACGGCCGCTTCGCCGAGCCCGAGCGTGCGCGCCGCGCGTTCGAGATGCGGATCGACGCCCTCGAACGCCGCGCGCGCCGATTTCAGGATCAGCGGAAACGCGACGACCATCGACGCGATCACGGCGCCCTGCCACGTGAACACGAGCTCGATGCCGAGCCGGTCGAGCCATGCGCCGAACACGCCACGCCGGCCGAGCAGCACGAGCAGGTAGTAGCCGAGCACCGTCGGCGGCAGCACGAGCGGCAGCGTCAGCAGCGAATCGACGACGTCGCGCAGCGGCGAGCGCCAGCGCGCGAGCGCGAACGCGGCCGCGACGCCGAGCACGACGTCGAGCGCGGTCGCCCAGCCGGCCACCTTCAGTGACAGCAGCAGCGGAATCCAGGCGTCCTGCATCGCTCGACGCTCACTTGCCGGCCGTCGGCTTGAAGCCGAACTTCGCGAGCACGGCCTGGCCCTGCGGCGACGCGACGAAGTCGACGAACGACTGCGCCTGCGCCGCGTGGCCGCTGTCCTTGACGATCGCGATCGGATACGTGATCGCGGTCTGCGTCGGCACCGTCAGCGCGACTTTCACGCGGCCCGGCATGATGGCCGCATCGGTGCCGAACACGAAGCCCGCGTCGACCTCGCCGCGCGCGACGTAGTCGAGGCTTTGCCGCACGTTCGCGGCCAGCACGCCTTTCGCGCTGACGGCGTCCCACACGCCGGCCGCGCGCAGCGCACCTTCGGTGTAGCGGCCGACCGGCACCGACGCCGGATCGCCGTACGCGATGCGCTTCACGCCGGGCGCGGTCAGGTCGCGCAGCGACGCCGGCGGCGCCGCGTGGCTGTCCGCCGGTACGATCAGCACGAGCGAGTTCGCCGCAAAGTCGCGGCGCGTGCCCGGCACGATCACCTTTTCGTCGGCCGCGCGGTCCATCGCCTTCTGATCGGCCGAGGCAAACACGTCGGCCGGTGCGCCCTTCGCGATCTGCTGCATCAGCACGTCGGAGGCGCCGAAGTTGAACAGCACCTTCGTGCCCGGATGCTGCTGCTCGTACGCATCGCCGACGGCCTTGAACGCGTTCGTCAGGCTGGCGGCGGCCGAGACGACGAGCTCGTCGGCGGCCGACGCAGGCGCGCTGAACGCGATCCCCGCGCCAAGCGCGGCGATCGGCAGCAGACGGAGCAGGGTGCGGCGAAGCGGACGGACGGAGGAGCGCATGGCGATTCGTTCGAGTGGTGAAAACCGTAATCGTAATATAGGGCGGGTTATAACGCTTGGCATACCGCACATGCGACGGCAGGCATGATCGGGTTCGGCCGGGAAACGGGGCGCGGCGTGCTTAGGTGTGCAGCGTCTGCTGGACCGATTCGGTGCGCTGCAGCGACGACGGCTGCGATGCCGGATGGTAGTTCGGGTTCGCCTTCCAGCGCGCGCGGACGAACGGGCGCTCGTGCCCGGACAGATGCAGCGCGACCTGCGTGACCCAGCGGTGCGACGGCACGGTGATGCCGTGCAGCGCGACGGTGACGAGCGCGAGGCTCGCGACGACGGCCGGCACCGACCAGCGGTGCGGCACCGCACGCCACGATGCGGCGATGAAGACGAGCGCCGCAGCGGCGCCGACGATGCAGCCGGTGACCGATTCGGACGGCGAATGCGCGTCGAGCGCGACACGCGACACGCCGACCGCGACGCCCGCCGCGAGCCCGAGCGCGATGCCGGCCACGCGCACCGGCGTGCGGGCGCGAATCAGCGCGAGGAAGATGGCGACCGGATAGACGGCCGTCGACAGCATCGCGTGTCCGCTGAATCCGGTGAAATCCCACGCGCGCACGCCGATGCCCCAGCCGAGGAACGCGATCTTGGTCAGCGCGACCACGCCGATCGCGGTCGCGAGCACCGCGAGCCAGCCGGCGGCGCGCTGCCACGAATAGCCGAGCACGAGCCAGATCGCGATCGTGATCGCGAGCGGCAGCGTGAGTCCCGCGCCACCGAACGCGGTAATCGTGATCCACAGACGGGGCGGGAGGTCGAACATCGGAAGGGGCACGAACGGAAACGGGACGAATGCTTAAATCAACGCGCGAGCCGGGAAGAACGACTACAACGGATACAAGCGGCGAACCACGAGTATAGCGCCGCGCGTGCGCGGGGCCCGCTCCGTACGCGACGGGGAACCATCGGCAAGCAGGAAAGATCCCACGAAGAGTGTTATTGTGCATTGCACAAATACAGACGATACGCCTTGCGAGGCGTCCCCATTTTCCTGACCGCGAGTCCGATCGATGACCAAAAGTCTGACCAAAATGTGGCTGGGGGGCATGAAACGCGTGCTGTCTCCGGCCGCGAAGCGTGCCGCGCGTGATGCCCGTCGGCTCACGCGCGACGTGCTTGACGCCGCCGCGTCCCCGGTTGCATCCGAAGTATCGATGCCGCGCGAATCGCGCGTGCGTCCGCGCGCGGCCGCGTGGGCGGCGGGCGAGTGGACGCGCGGCGAACATCCGATGGCGCCTGCGCTTGGGCGCCTGGTCCAGCAGCTCGCCTACGCGCTTTACGTGCCGCCCGGGCACCGGCGCGAAGCGATGCCGCTCGTCGTGATGCTGCACGGCTGCCAGCAGACCGCCGATGCGTTCGCGCAGGGCACGCGGATGAACCTGCTCGCCGACAAGCACGGCTTTGCGGTGCTATACCCCGAGCAGTCGATGCGCGCGCATTCGCACGGCTGCTGGCACTGGTATGAAGATACCGACCGTGCGGGCCGCGGCGAAGCCGATGCGGTCGCGTCGCTCGTCGACGCGCTCGTCGACGAGCACGGCTTCGATGCGTCACGCGTCTACGTCGCGGGACTGTCGGCCGGCGCCGGGCTCGCGTCGCTGCTGGCGCTGCACCACGCCGACCGGTTCGCGGCGGTCGCGCTGCATTCGGGCCCCGCGCTCGGCGAAGCGAATTCCGGCATCTCGGCGATGGACGTGATGCGGCGCGGGCTGCGCGAGAACCCGGCGGCCGTGGTCGATGCGCTGATCGATGCCGACAGCTATCCCGGAATGCCGGCGCTGATCCTGCAGGGCGACGGCGATCGCGTCGTTGCACCGAAGAACGCAGACGAACTGGCCGTGCAGTTCATGCGCCTGAACGGGCTCGCAGACAGCCGCGGCGCGCTGCGCGGCGGCGAGCGCGTGGAGACGCGGCAAGCCGGGGCGCGGATCGTCGACGTGCGGCGCGACGGCGAACCGGTCGTGCGGCTCTGTCATGTGAAGGGGCTCGAACACGCATGGTCGGGCGGCGACGAAGCGGTGCCGTTCCATGCCGCCGTCGGTCCCGATGCGAGCGCGATGGTCTGGTCCTTTTTCGAAACGCATCGGCGCACTGTGGCGACCGAACGACGCACCGACTGATCGATACTGGCATTTGACTAGGGTTTTCCCCTATAATCAGGGAAAACCCTAGTCAACGAATGCGAGATCGATCATGTACCTGCTGAGCCACCTCTTCCTGATGCTGACCAAGAACGCCGAGCAAGCCGCGAAGGAGCGTGCCGAGGCGTACCTGTCCGAAGCGACCGACATCTACGACCTGGAATTCCGGATGCGCAAGATCGACCGCGAAGCGGCGATGAACCGTCCGTATTCGTTCGGCGCACGATAAGCATCGAACGCCGAAGCGACGGCCCGCTGTACGACATGGAAGAAGGGCGGGTGCGGCATCGAGCCGCACGCGCCCTTTTTGCATTCGCCGCCGGGCGCGCGTCAGACGACCGTCAGCCGTACCGGCACGTTGTTGCGCGTCGCGTTCGAGTACGGGCAGACCTGGTGCGCTTTTTCGACGAGCGCCTGCGCGTCCGCTTTGTCGATGCCCGGCAGAGACACGCGCAGCTCGATGTCGAGCGCGAAGCCGCCGGCGTCGTTCGGACCGAGCCCGACCTGGGCAGTCACTTGCGTGTCGGCCGGCAGGGTCTGCTTGCTCTGGCCGGCGACGAACTTCATCGCGCTCAGAAAGCACGCCGAGTAACCGGCGGCGAAGAGCTGTTCGGGATTCGTGCCTTCCGCACCGGTGCCGCCGAGCTCACGCGGCGCGGCGAGCTTGACCTCCAGCTTGTGATCTTCGGACACCGCGCGGCCGTCGCGGCCGCCCGTGCTCGTGGCGCTCGTCTTGTACAAAATGTTCATCGTGCTGCTCCTGTCAGAGAAGGGGAAGCGGTCCGGGTCGACTCGGTCGCCGGCCACGGGGTAAATATAGAACACTAAAAATTAGTGTGCAAATTAATTTGACCGAGCCCGTTGAACGGGAAGCGCGGACTCGCGCCGGCAGCGCTGACGGTCAGCGCTCGTTCGCCGCCGACAGCGCGTCGCGCAATTGCTGCAGATCGCCGCGCAGGCGGATCAGGAATTCAGGCGTCTGCTGCATTGCGCAGAACAGTTCGGCAGGTACCGAGCGCGCCTGCTCTTTCAACGCCCGTCCGGCGGCCGTTACGCGAACGTTCACGATACGCTCGTCCGCCGCGCTGCGCACGCGCTCGACGTAGCCGAGCGCCTCGAGGCGCTTGAGCAGCGGCGTGACGGTCGCCGGATCGAGATCGAGCCGGGCCGCGACGTCCTTCACCGCGAGGTCGTCACGCTCCCACAGCACGAGCATCGCCAGATATTGCGGATAGGTCAGCGACAGCTTGTCGAGCAGCGGCTTGTACGCCTTCGTCATCGCGTGCGACGTCGAGTACAGCGCGAAGCAGAGTTGCTCGTCGAGCGTTTGCGGCAGTGTCGGAAGGCGATCCATGGTGTCGGCGCATCGAAACATGCGCTAAAGATTAGCGTGCGAATTATTCTGCGCGCAAAAGATCGCATTGAACAGCGCCAATGACGGGCTGTCCGGCTCGGCGGTGGACCGCCGAGCGCGGGCGCGGTTGCTGGCAGGCGCCGCCATGCACGCTGAACGGATGGAAAAGAAGGCGGCCGGCACACGCATGCCGGGCGATTGCGGGGCGGTCAGCGGCCCGAGGTGGTCGCCGCGCCGGGCTCCTGCACGCCGAAACAGCCGCGATACGTGGCGTAGAACGAGCAGTACAGCATCGTCACGATGATGATCGTCACCGGCATCATGATCGTGAGGGCATAGGCAGCCGCGCCGAGCGCCTGCAGCAGCAGCGAGAGCCCGAGCGACGTACCGAGCGCGACGCCGAACCAGAGCAGGCCGTACACGAGGAATGCGCCGCGATTGCGCCAGCAGCTGACGATGCTGAAGAACAGCGCCTTCGCCGGCGGGATGTCGTGCCATGCGATCAGCACCGGCGCGAACCAGAACAGCATCGCGACGGGCACGTAGAGCAGTGTCGCGAACAGCAGCGCGCCGAGCGTGCCTTGCGCGGCCAGCGCTTCGGGCGCCGGGTTCGCGTCGCCGGTCGCGCCCATCATCAGATGAAACAGCACGCCGCCGTCCATCACCGACGATGCCGCGAACACCAGGATCATCGACACGACGTAGATGACGCCGAGCACCAGCAGCCGCTGCGTCGCGACGCTGCCGTACGAGCGGAAGCCGTCGACGAGAATCGTCGGCATCACCGATTTGCCGGCCACTGTGTCGCGGCACGCAGCCATGAAGCCGACCGCAATGCCCGGAATGAACAGCAGCGGCAGCGCCGCGCCGACGATCGGCACCATCGACACCAGCGTGATCGCGAGCAGATAGGTGAAGAACAGCGTGATGAACGCGAGCGGATTCCGGCGGAACAGCCAGATGCCTTGTCGGAACCAGACATAGCCCGTTTTCGCGGGCACTTCGATCAGTTGCATGCGGTTTGGATCTCGGGAAGCGCCGGCGTATGGGCGATACGCTCGCGCAGAATGCGTTCGAAATGGCCGGGATCGTGCGGCTTCAGCATCTCGGCCGCACGCGGCAGGTAGAAGTCGTACAGACGCGACACCCAGAAGCGGTACGCGCCCGCCCGCAGCATGTCGGCCCAGTGACGGCGCTCCTCGGCCGTGAACGGCCGGACCGTCTGGTATGCGCGCAGCAGCGCGTCGGCGCGCGCGGTGTCGAGCACGCCGGTCGCGAGGTCGACGCACCAGTCGTTGACCGTGACCGCGACGTCGAACAGCCACTTGTCGCAGCCGGCGAAATAGAAGTCGAAGAAGCCGCCGAGCCGCACCGCGTGCCCCGTGTCGGGCGCCGCGTGTGCGAACAGCACGTTGTCGCGGAACAGATCGCAGTGGCACGGGCCGCCCGGCAGTGCCGCGTAATCTTCAGAGCCGAAGAAGCGCGCTTGATGCGCGAGTTCGCCTTCGAGCAGCGCGCGCTGCGCGTCGGTCACGAACGGCACGATCGCCGGCACGTTCTCCTGCCACCACGGCAGGCTGCGCAGGTTCGGCTGCCGGCGCGGATAGTCGCGCCCCGCCAGATGCATACGGGCGAGCATCTGGCCGACCTCGATGCAGTGTTCGACCCCCGGCGCGAGTTCGGCCGCACCGTCGAGCTTCGTGACGATCGCGGCCGGCTTGCCGTGCAGCGTGCCGAACAGCGCGCCGTCGTCGCGCGGCACCGGATCGGGGACCGGCACGCCGTGGCCGGCGAGATGGCGCATCAGGTCGAGGTAGAACGGCAACTGCTCCGCCGTCAGCTTTTCGAAGATCGTCAGCACGTACTCGCCGCGCGTCGTCGTCAGGAAGAAGTTGCTGTTCTCGATGCCGGACGGAATGCCGCGGAACGCAACGACGTCGCCCAGTGCGTAGTGGCGCATCCATTGCGCGAGATCGGAGTCGGAAACAGCGGTGAAAACGGCCATGCGAGATGCGTGTGGTCAGTGTGCCGGCGCGCGCAGTGCGCGCGTCGCGACGGGAGTGGAGAGAGGCGGGCGCGCCGTGCCGGGAGCGACGCGGCGCGGCCCCGGTCAGTAGCGCAGGTTGACCGACGGCAGGCGCGTGATCGGCACGCCGGCGTCGTGCGGCTTCGGCGACGTGTCGGGCGTCGAGCTCATCTGATAGCGCGTGCCGAAGTTCGACTTCACGTCGATCTCGACCGGCTTGCCGCGGTCGCGGTACTCGGTGACCTCGGTGCCGTTCTTGCTTTTTTCGTGGAAGCTCGGCGTGCGGCGGATATCGCTGAAATCGACTTTCGACGTGACCTCTGCGGCCGGCCGGTTGATCTGCCGGAGATCGGGCAGGCCGGCGGCTTCGTTGGCTTCGGCCTGCGCCTGCGCGTCCGCGCTCGGCGTGCCGCCGGCGGCGAAAGCGGCGCTGGCGGCGACAAACGCGGCAGCAGCGGCGACGAGAATGAGCGGCTTCATGATGAGTCTCCAGTGAACCTGCCGATTTTAGCAAATACTGCGCGCCATCCGGCCCCTGCGTGCGCGTGGGCAGCCATGAGCGTGACCGGGTTCCGTGGTAATGTCGTCGGATCAGACGAGGTGATGAAAATGAAGAACGA
Source organism: Burkholderia sp. HMSC10F09 (assembly GCF_001806955.1). Classification (NCBI taxonomy): domain Bacteria; kingdom Pseudomonadati; phylum Pseudomonadota; class Betaproteobacteria; order Burkholderiales; family Burkholderiaceae; genus Burkholderia; species Burkholderia sp. HMSC10F09. The sequence continues at coordinate 74,265 of NZ_KV786628.1, read as the reverse complement.
TTTGAGCCGCGGGCACCGGATGCTGACGCCCGAGAGCCCGCCGGTCGAAGCTTTCGACGACCCGATCGCCGCCGTCGCGCGGCTGTCCGCCATCTACGACACCAACACCGGTTTCCTGCGCGACGCGTTCGCGCGCTATCGTCGCCACGAAACGATCGCCGAGCACGTGCGCGCGTGCTATCCGTTCGTGCGGATTCGCACCGACGTGAATACCAATGTCGACTCGCGGCGCTCGTACGGTTTCGTCGCGGGCCCCGGCGTGTTCGAAACAACGGTCACGCGCCCGGATCTTTTCGCGAACTACTATCGCGAGCAGCTGCGTCTGCTGGCGAAGAACCACCACGTGAAGATCGAGATCGGCGTGTCGTCGCAGCCGATTCCGGTTCACTTCGCGTTTCCGGAAGGCATCCATCTCGAAGGCGAACTCGACCGCGACAGCCTGCTCGCGATGCGCGACATCTTCGATACGCCGGACCTCTCGTATCTCGACGACCGGATCGTGAACGGCACGTTCGAGCCGGCGCCCGGCGAGCCGCATCCGCTGGCGCTGTTTACTGCCGCGCGCGTCGATTTCTCGCTGCATCGGCTGCGCCACTACACCGCGACGTCGCCGACGCATTTCCAGAACTACGTGCTCTACACGAACTATCAGTTCTATATCGACGAGTTCGTGAAGCTCGGCCGCACGATGATGACCGAGAGCGACGATCCCGACGTGCGCGCGTATCGCAGCCAGTACAGCGCGTTCGTCGAGCCGGGCGATGTCGTTACGTACAACGCGAACCTCGGCAGCGAGGCGGCCGAAGGCGCCGCACCGCCGCGCCTGCCGCAGATGCCCGCGTATCACCTGAAGCGGGCCGACGGCAGCGGAATCACGATGGTCAACATCGGTGTCGGTCCGTCGAACGCGAAGACGATCACCGACCACATCGCCGTGCTGCGGCCGCATGCATGGGTGATGCTCGGTCACTGCGCGGGGCTGCGCAACACGCAGCGCCTCGGCGACTACGTGCTCGCACACGGTTACGTGCGCGAGGATCACGTGCTCGACGCCGATCTGCCGCTGTGGGTGCCGATTCCGGCGCTCGCCGAAGTGCAGCTCGCGCTCGAGCGCGCGGTGGCGGACGTCACGCAGCTCGAAGGCGCGGAGCTGAAGCGCGTGATGCGCACGGGTACGGTCGCGAGCGTCGACAACCGCAACTGGGAATTGCGCGATCATCGCGAGCCCGTGCAGCGTCTGTCGCAGAGCCGCGCGATCGCGCTCGACATGGAAAGCGCGACGATCGCCGCGAACGGCTTCCGCTTCCGCGTGCCGTACGGGACGCTGCTGTGCGTGTCGGACAAGCCGCTGCACGGCGAGCTGAAACTGCCGGGCATGGCCGATCAGTTCTATCGTGCACAGGTCGATCAGCATCTGCAGATCGGCGTAAGGGCGATGGAGATCCTGCGGACGAACGGGCTCGACAAGCTGCATAGCCGCAAGCTCAGGAGTTTTGCGGAAGTGGCGTTTCAGTGACACGACCGTTCGGCGTCGACGGACCGGCGGTGCGCATGATCGACGAGCAGTTCCGCTTTCCGCGCGTGCACGTTTGCGTGGCCGCGATCGGCGACAGCGGCGAAGCGCTGCTGATTCGCGGCCTGCTCGAAAGCCTCGGTGCGTCCGTGAGCCTGCATTGGGTCGTCGTACCGCAGGACCTCTTGCTCGTGCTGAACGATCCGGCGCCGCCGGGCCGGTATCTGATCCTCAGCGGTCACGGCGACGCGTCGGGCATCGTGTTCGGCGAGTATTCGGAGGACATCGATACCTCGCTGCTGTCGGACGGGCGGCTGCCTGCTGCGGCGTTGTGCGGCAAGGTTCGACTGCCGGGCAGGATCGTGATCAGCACCGCGTGCGAGACGGGGTCGCCCGACTTCGGCCGTAAGTTCGCGGGCGGCGGCGCGACAGCGTATATCGCGCCGACCGGATTGCCCGACGGTGCGGACGCCGTGTTGTTCGTTCATCGGCTGTTCCATCTGATCCTGACGCGCGGCCTGCCGATCGACGAAGCGCTACGGCATGCGCGCGCGTACGACGAAGAGAGCCTCATGTTCGTCGGTTACGGAGAAGCGGTCTGACCACGTGTTGCGCTGTCGCGGCTCGACACCGGGACGAGAAGGCCATGCCGTGGACTGCCGTGTCCCGGCTCGGTCGGCCCGCTCCGGTGCAGGCCTGCAAGCGCGCGCTTCGACCTTAGCCGTCGCGCTCGATCAACGCCGCGAGTTCCGCCAGCCGCGACGGCGCGAACACCCGAATGCCATGCCGTTCGAGCAGCGCGGTAGTGACACCGACGCCTGCATGCCGGTTTCCCGAGAAGGTGCCGTCGTGGATGAAGCTGCTGCCGCATGACGGACTGCCGTCCGCGAGCAGTGCATAGCGGCACCCGTGCGCGGCTGCCTGACGGAGCGCGTGGTGCGCGCCGTCGATGAACATCGCGGTGACGTCCGTGCCCGCGTCGTCGCAGATCGACGCCGCGCCGGCCAACACGTCGCCGCCGCTGCGATGCAGGGGGATCTCGGCGGGCCGGCGCGGCGTGCCGAAGCCGGCGGCGACCTCGGGGCATACGACGACGAGGCAGCCCTCGTCGCGCCACGTTTGCAGCAGCGCATCCGCGACCGTCTTCGCCGAACCGTCGTAACGCACGGGCAGCCCCGCAAGGCAGGCGCTGACGAGAATCCTGTTCATGAGTGGATGAGGGGAGAGTGGCCGTTTGCGCGGCCGATACTACCACTCGCGTTTCCAAGGGCGCGTGCGAGGGCGGCAGGCCCGCTCATGCGCATCGACGCGTAGCCGGCGAACCCGTCGGCAAGCGCGTATGTCGTTCGACGCAGCGGGCGCTACGCTCGTGAGGCGAAACGCGCCGCCATCAACGACAAGGCCGCCCGGCGCCGAAGCGCGCGGGCGGCCTTGTCTGCCGAGGTCGTGCCGAGTCGTTCAGCACTCACCCTTCTTCGCATGTCCCGGCGGGCAGTGATAGCGGCCCGGGCCATGACGGTGCTGATGCTCTTCCCATTCACGGCGTTCCCAGTAGCGATGGCCGTCCCAGTAGCGGTCGCCGTGCCAGCCGACGACGACGACGGGCGCAGGTGCAACGACGACCGGCGCGGGCGTGCCGATGTTGACGTCGACGTTGACGGCGTGGGCGAGACCGGACAGCGAAAGGCCGAGGCCGGCGAAGGCAAGGGCGATCAGTGAGCGTTTCATGGCGTGTTCCGTAATGTTGTTCTGAAGGGTCGGCGCGGCGCAGTGGAGTCGATCACGCGTTGCGAATCGGCCCCAAGGGGGGATCGCCGACGCCGACATACGCAGTGTGCAGAGACGCGACGCAAAACGCGAGCGGCGTTTGTTACCGTGGATTGTGCGCGGTATGCAGGCCCGCGCACGGCATGCGCGGCCCGATTTGACAATGGCGCTCGACGGATGCGCCGCATTGCGCGGAGCGGTGCAGTGTGCGCGGCGCGGATTTGACATTCGCGCGCGCCACGCGGCGGCGCGCGATTAACGAAGCGTTACAAAACGGCGCGCGGCGCACCGGCGCGACGGCCGGCGGCCGGCGGCCGCTGCAATCACAGATAGAACATCCGGTCATCTTCGGGGCGCGGCGGATGATCGTCGCTGCTTTCACCTTCCTCTTCGCCGCTGTCCTCGTAGAACGCGAGCACCGCATCGAGCACCTGGTCGGGATCGTCGATCACCTGCATCAGATCCATGTCTTCGGGATTGATGAGGCCCATCGGAATGAGCTGATCGCGGAACCACTGCAGCAGCCCTTTCCAGAATTCGCTGCCGACGAGGATGATCGGCACGAGGCGCGACTTCTTCGTCTGGATCAGCGTGAGCACTTCGGACAGTTCGTCGAGCGTGCCGAAGCCGCCCGGCATCACGATCACCGCGTCGGAGTTCTTCACGAACGTGACCTTGCGCGTGAAGAAGTGACGGAAGCGCAGCGAGATGTCCTGATAGTGGTTGCCGGCCTGCTCGTGCGGCAGCTCGATGTTCAGGCCGACCGACGGCGCCTTGCCTGCATGCGCGCCCTTGTTCGCGGCTTCCATGATGCCGGGGCCGCCGCCGGAGATGACGGCGAAGCCGGCGTCGGACAGCTTGCGCGCGATCTGCACGGCGAGCTTGTAGTGCGGCGTGTCGGGCTTCAGACGGGCAGAACCGTAGATGCTGACGGCCGGGCGGATCTCCGACAGGTACTCGGTCGCCTCGATAAACTCTGCCATAATCGTGAACATCTGCCACGATGCGCGCGCCTTCTTGGCCGTCGCGCGTTCTTGATCTGCGAGCGAACGCAGACTCGGAATCACTTTTCTCTTGTTCATAATGCCTGAAGAACGAAATCTGGAAGGTAAGACCCTGCTATTGGTTGACGGTTCGAGCTATCTGTATCGGGCTTACCATGCGATGCCTGATTTGCGTGGCCCTGGCGGGGAGCCGACCGGAGCGCTCTACGGAATCATCAACATGCTGCGCCGTATGCGCAAGGAAGTCAGTGCAGAGTATAGCGCTTGCGTGTTCGATGCAAAGGGCAAGACGTTTCGCGACGACCTTTATGCCGACTATAAGGCAAACCGCCCGTCGATGCCGCCCGATCTCGCGCTGCAGGTCGAACCGATTCACGGCGCCGTGCGCGCGCTCGGCTGGCCGCTGCTGATGGTCGAAGGCGTCGAGGCCGACGACGTGATCGGCACGCTCGCGCGCGAAGCGGAGCGACGCGGGATGAACGTGATCGTGTCGACGGGCGACAAGGATCTCGCGCAGCTCGTCAGCGATCGCGTCACGCTCGTCAACACGATGACGAACGAGACGCTCGATCGCGACGGCGTGCTCGCGAAGTTCGGCGTGCCGCCCGAGCGCATCGTCGATTACCTCGCGCTGATCGGCGATACGGTCGACAACGTGCCGGGCGTCGAGAAGTGCGGCCCGAAAACAGCCGTGAAATGGCTCACGCAGTACGGCAGCCTCGACGGCGTGATCGAGCATGCGGGCGAGATCAAGGGCGTCGTCGGCGACAACCTGCGCCGCGCGCTCGACTTTCTGCCGCTCGGCCGCAAGCTCGTCACGGTCGAAACGGCATGCGATCTCGCGCCGCATCTCGAGTCGATCGATGCGTCGCTCAAGAGCGACGGCGAAGCGCGCGATCTGCTGCGCGACATCTTCGCGCGCTACGGTTTCAAGACTTGGCTGCGCGAAGTCGACAGCGCGCCCGCGGAAGGCGGCGGCGCCGATGCGCCGGACGGCGAGCCGGCACCGGTGATCGCCGTCGACACGCCGCGCGAATACGAGACGATCCAGACCTGGGAACAATTCGATGCGTGGTTCGCGAAGCTCGAAGCGGCCGAGCTGACCGCGTTCGACACCGAGACGACGGCGCTCGACCCGATGGTCGCGCGGCTCGTCGGCCTGTCGTTCGCGGTCGAGCCCGGCAAGGCCGCGTATCTGCCGGTCGCGCATCGCGGCCCCGACATGCCCGAGCAGCTGCCGCTCGACGACGTGCTCGCACGCCTGAAGCCGTGGCTCGAATCGCCCGATCGCAAGAAGGTCGGCCAGCATCTGAAGTACGACGCGCAGGTGCTCGCCAACTACGGGATCGAACTGAACGGCATCGAGCACGACACGCTGCTCGAATCGTACGTGCTCGAATCGCATCGCACGCACGACATGGACAGCCTCGCGCTGCGTCATCTGGGCGTCAAGACGATCAAGTATGAAGATGTCGCGGGCAAGGGCGCGAAGCAGATCGGCTTCGACGAAGTCGCGCTTGCACAGGCGGCCGAGTACGCGGCGGAGGATGCCGACATCACGCTGCAGCTGCATCGCGCGCTGTATCCGCAGATCGCGCGCGAACCGGGCCTCGAGCGCGTGTATCGCGAGATCGAGATGCCGGTGTCGCTCGTGCTGCGCAAGATGGAGCGCAACGGCGTACTGATCGACGATGCGCGGCTGCAGGCGCAGAGCAACGAGATCGCGACGCGCCTCGTCGATCTCGAGGCACAGGCCTACGCGCTCGCGGGCGGCGAATTCAATCTCGGTTCGCCGAAGCAGATCGGGCAGATCTTCTTCGAGAAACTGCAATTGCCGGTCGTGAAAAAAACGCCGAGCGGCGCGCCGTCCACCGACGAAGAAGTGCTGCAGAAGCTCGCCGAGGACTATCCGCTGCCGAAGCTGCTGCTCGAGCACCGCGGGCTGTCGAAGCTGAAGTCCACCTACACCGACAAGCTGCCGCGCATGGTGAATCCGTCGACCGGCCGCGTGCATACGAACTACGCGCAGGCGGTCGCGGTCACGGGCCGCCTCGCATCGAACGATCCCAATCTTCAGAACATTCCGGTGCGGACGGCCGAAGGCCGGCGCATTCGGGAGGCCTTCATCGCGGCGCCGGGGCACCGGATCGTGTCGGCCGACTATTCGCAGATCGAGCTGCGGATCATGGCGCACATCTCGGGCGACGCCTCGCTGCTGCGTGCGTTCTCGCAGGGCGAGGACATTCACCGCGCGACGGCGGCCGAAGTGTTCGGCGTGACGCCGCTGGAAGTCAACGCCGACCAGCGCCGGATCGCGAAGGTGATCAACTTCGGCCTGATCTACGGGATGAGCGCATTCGGTCTCGCGTCGAATCTCGGCATCACGCGCGATGCGGCGAAGCTCTATATCGACCGCTATTTCGCGCGCTATCCGGGCGTCGCGCAGTACATGGAAGACACGCGCGCGAGCGCAAAGGAACGCGGCTACGTCGAAACGGTATTCGGCCGCCGCCTGTGGCTGCCGGAAATCAACGGCGGCAACGGCCCGCGCCGTCAGGCGGCCGAGCGGGCGGCGATCAATGCACCGATGCAGGGCACCGCGGCGGACCTGATCAAGCTGTCGATGATCGCCGTGGACGGCTGGCTGACGCGCGACAAGCTCGCATCGCGGATGATCATGCAGGTGCACGACGAACTGGTGCTCGAGGTGCCCGACGACGAGCTGTCGCTGGTGCGCGAGAAGCTGCCTGAAATGATGTGCGGCGTCGCGAAGCTGAAGGTGCCGCTGGTCGCCGAAGTCGGCGCCGGTGCGAACTGGGAGGAGGCGCACTGACGATTCCCGGTGCGCGATCCCTGCCTTCTGCGGCATATTGTTGCAGGGATGTCGAATATCGAGCTGGTTTGCTTGTCGTCAACGCGCAAGCTCCCGGACAATGCATGTCGTTCATGTCATTGACGCGGGGCTGCGCGTCCCGCGTTCCCGGAACGCGCGTCGCCGAGGTGCTTCGAACTGCACATCGATGATGTCCGAACCGGTTAATCGACGCGACGGTGCACGGATGAAGCCCGCATCGTCCGGCGGCAACAGGTTTCGAATCGCAAAGGGGGGAATCAGATGCATCGGATCATCATCGTAGGCGGCGGCGCGGGCGGCCTGGAACTGGCGACGCGGCTCGGCGACCGCTACGGCGCCCGCGGCAATCGTCCCGCGCGCGCACTCGTCACACTCGTCGACCGCAATCCGACCCACATCTGGAAACCGCTGCTGCACGAAGTCGCGGCCGGCAGCATGGACCCGTTCACGCAGGAACTCGAATACGCGGCACAGGCGCGCTGGCATGGCTTCGAGTTTCAGCAGGGCGAGCTCGCCGGGCTGAATCGTGCCGCGAAGCGCATCACGCTGTCGCCGGTCAACGACAGCGACGGCGCCGAGCTGCTGCCCGCCCGCGAACTCGAATACGACACGCTCGTGATCGCGATCGGCAGCACGACGCACTTCTTCGGCGTGCAGGGCGCCCCGGAAAATGCGATCGCACTCGATACCGTCGGCGAGGCCGAACGCTTCCGCAAGCGGCTGATCGCCGCGTGCATGCGTGCCGAGCATCAGGCGCCGGCGGCGGTTGCACCCGGCGAGCCGGCCGAGCCGCGTATCCAGGTCGTCATCGTCGGCGGCGGCGCGACGGGCGTCGAGCTGTCCGCCGAACTGCGCAACACCGCGCAGGTGCTGTCGGTGTACGGGCTGCACAAGCTCGATCCGCGCCACGACGTCGGCATCGTGCTGATCGAATCGGGGCCGCGCATTCTGCCGGCGCTGCCGGAGCGCGTGTCGTCCGCGACCGCCGGGCTGCTCGAGAAGCTCGGCGTGCGGCTGATGCTCGGCGAGCGCGTGACGGAAGTCGCGCCCGGCGCCGTGCATACGGCGAGCGGCAAGGCCGTGCGCGCCGATCTCACGGTCTGGGCGGCCGGCATCAAGGCGCCGGCCGTACTCGCGCATCTCGATGGGCTGCAAGTCAACAAGCTCGGTCAGCTCGACGTGCGCCGCACGCTGCAGACGGTTACCGACGACAACGTCTTTGCCCTCGGCGATTGCGCGGCATGCGCGTGGCCCGGCAGCGAACGCAACGTGCCGCCGCGCGCGCAGGCCGCGCATCAGCAGGCGAGCTTTCTGCTGAAAGCGATCGCGTGCCGGCTCGACGGGCGGCCGCTTCCCGAGTTCACGTATCGCGACTTCGGGTCGCTCGTCTCGCTCGGTCACTTCAGCGCCGTCGGCAACCTGATGGGCGGCCTGATCGGCGGCAACATGCTGATCGAAGGGCTGTTCGCGCGCTTCATGTACATGTCGCTGTACCGGCTGCATATCGCGGCGCTGCACGGCTATCCGCGGATGATCCTCGATACGGTCGCGCACTGGCTGCGTCGCACGACGCTGCCGCGCGTGAAGCTGCACTGAACGCGTTCGGCACGCGCGGCACGGCGGTCGACGCAGCGGCGGCCGCCGTCTGTCATCGAGTCTTACATATCGGACAGTTGACGCGACAACGGATTATTGGGCATCTTGTGCGGGTTTTCGTTTGCGGCGGCGTGCCACCCGTCGCAATCTTCGCACCGGGCGACGGTGCGATGCCGTGTCGCGTCGAATCCGTGGCGTGACGGCGGCGCCCAATCGAGGAGTGCATTCATGTTGAAACCCGAAGTCGACAGCCTGGTTCCCCACGTTCCGTTCTCGCGCCGCAAGTTCATGCAGGCGGCGCTGGGCGGCACTTTCGCGGCGGCCGTGCTGCCGGTGTCCGCGCAGACGATCACGACCGACAGCGCCGGCCTCGACGTCGACACCGTCGAGATCCGCTCCGGCGACGCAAGCGTGCCGGCGTATCGTGCGCAGCCGGTCGACAAGACGAACCTGCCGGTCGTCATCGTGATCCACGAGATCTTCGGCGTGCATGCGCACATCGCCGACGTCTGCCGCCGCTTCGCGAAGCTCGGCTATCTCGCGATCGCGCCCGACCTGTTCGCGCGGCAGGGCAACGCGTCGAAGTATCCGACGATCAAGGACCTGTACGACAACATCATCAACAAGGTTCCCGACCGACAGGTCACCGAGGATCTCGATGCGACGGTCGCATGGGCGGGCAAGAACGGCGGCGACCTGACGCGCGTGGGCGTGACGGGGTTCTGCTGGGGCGGCCGTCAGGCGTGGCTCTACGCCGAGCACAATCCGCACGTGCGGGCGGCCGTCGCCTGGTACGGCTTCGTCGAAGGCAAGACTGACGAGATGACGCCGTTCAATCCGGTCGATCATGCGTCGTTGCTGAAGGTGCCCGTGCTCGGGCTGTACGGCGAGAAGGATACGAACATCACGCAGGCGTCGCTCGCGGACATGCGCAAGGCGATCCAGACGAGCGATTCGAAGCTCGCGCGCGAGTCGGAAATCGTCGTCTATCCGGATGCCGGCCACGCGTTTTTCGCCGACTACCGGCCGAGCTACGTGAAGGCCGATGCCGAGGACGGATGGAAGCGCGCGATCGCGTGGTTCCACAAGTACGGCGTGATGTAAACGACGAAGCGGCGGCCGAGGCCGCCGCCTGGCTATCGCGCCGTACGCGCGTGCGTCACGGTGTCGCGCCGGTCGCGATCGGCCGCGACGGATCGGCGCTCCATTCGCTCCACGAGCCCGGATACAGCGACGCGCCATGCAGGCCGGCCACTTCCATCGCGAGCGCGTTGTGGCAGGCGGTCACGCCGGAGCCGCACTGCAGGATCACGCGGTTCGGCTCGGTGCCGGCGAGCAGCGCGGTGAACGTCTCGCGTAGCTCGTGGCCCGTCTTGAAGCGGCCGTCGGCCGTCAGGTTGTCCTTGAAGAACCGGTTGCGCGCGCCCGGGATATGGCCGCCGACGCGATCGATCGTTTCGTTTTCTCCGCGATACCGGTCGGGCGCGCGTGCGTCGATCACGACGCGCGTCGGCGTACTCAGGTTCGCGAGTACCGTCGCCGCATCGACGGTCGATTCGAGCGGCGCCGCCGCGCGGAAATCGCCGGGAGCCGGCTTGGGGACGTCCGTCGTCAGCGGCTGGCCGGCCGCCTGCCAGGCCTGCAGCCCGCCGTCGAGCACCGCGACCGAATCGTGCCCGAGCCAGCGCAGCAGCCACCAGAGCCGCGCGGCATAGGCGCCGCCTTGCGCGTCGTACGCCACGACCTGCTGCCCCTGTTTCAGCCCGCGGCTCGCGAGCAGCGTGGCCAGCGCGTCGCGCGTCGGCAGCGGATGGCGGCCGTTCGTGCCGGTCTTGCGGCCGGACAGGTCGCGGTCGAGATGCAGGTATTGCGCGCCGGCGATATGGCCGGCGGCGTACGCGGCTTCGCCCGCATCGGGATCGACGAGATCGAAGCGGCAGTCGAACAGCGCGACGCTGCCGGGCGCGGCAGCGAGCCGTTCGGCAAGATTGGCCGCGGAAATCAGTGTGGTGTAGTGAGTGTGAGGCATGACGGCTCCCTGGCGTGCAAACGGCCCGATATGCCAAGTCTAAACAAAAAAAGACGGGCCGAAGCCCGTCTTTTCGTCATGCGGATGCCGCAGCGTGCGCGGCTTACAGATCGCCGAGCTGGCGGCGCAGGAACTCGTGGAAGTGCTGCATGCCGTCTTCCATCGGGCTCTGGTACGGGCCGACCTGCGACTCGCCGCGCTCCATCAGCGCGCGACGGCCGGCGTCCATCCGCATCGCGATTTCGTCGTCCTCGACCGCCGTTTCCATGTACGCCGCGCGTTCGGCCTCGACGAACTCGCGTTCGAACAGCGCGATTTCCTCGGGGTAGTAGAACTCGACGATGTTGGTCGTCTTTTGCGGGCCGCGCGGAATCAGCCACGACACGACGAGCACGTGCGGATACCACTCGATCATCAGGCCCGGATAGTAAACCATCCAGATCGCGCCGAACTCCGGCGGCACGCCGTCGCGGAACTTCAGCACCTGTTCGTGCCACTTGCGGTACGTCGCGCTGCCCGGCTTCGCCAGCGCGTTGTGCACGCCGACCGTCTGCACGCTGTACCAGTCGCCGAACTCCCATTTCAGATCGTCGCACGACACGAAATTGCCGAGGCCCGGGTGGAACGGGACGACGTGGTAATCCTCGAGGTACACCTCGATGAACGTCTTCCAGTTGTAATCGCACTCGTGCACTTCGACGTGATCGAACTGGTACTCCGAGAAATCGAAGTGGTGCTTCGTGCCGAGGTTCGCCAGATCGCGCGCGACGTTGCGGCCTTCGGCCTCGAACAGCAGCCCCTGCCAGTTCTGCAGCGGCGTCTTGCCGAGGTTCAGGCACGGCTTGTCGGGGAAGTGCGGCGCGCCCAGCAGCTGGCCTTCCAGATCGTACGTCCAGCGGTGCAGCGGGCACACGATGTTCTGCGTATGGCCGCGGCCGTTCAGCATGATCGCCTGCCGGTGGCGGCAGACGTTCGACAGCAGCTCGATTTCGTTCGCCTGATTGCGCACGAGCACGCGGCCTTCCTTCTCGGACGGCAGCGCAAAATAGTCGCCCGCCTCGGGCACCATCAGTTCGTGCCCGACGTAACGCGGTCCTTTCTTGAAGAGGGTTTCGATCTCGCGCGCAAGCAGCGCCTCATCGAAGTATGCAGTGACTGGAAGCTGGCTGTGAGCCGACTTCAACTGAAGCGCATCGCTCAGATTGGACATTCCCACTCCCGGTGATAGCGTGAAAGCAGTGAACAACCCAACCATCGAAAAATCGATTTAGGGAAACGGAGAATTATACCCGGTTCGCCCCGTAAGGCCAGCATTAAGTGCCTGATTTGTGTCAATTTTTTGTCCGGCGACGTGGGGCGGGCGCACAATGTGGGCCGAAGTCGGGGCCGGAGTCCGGCCCGCGCGCCCAAGTCCGCAGGTCGGAAAATTCTCTTTTGCCGTAGAATGTCCGACTTGTTTTGAAATTTGACACCCTCGTCCATGGCGAAAACCGCATCCCCAGGCGCGACGCCGCCCGGCAACGGCGCCGAACCGTTGCCGGACAATTACGAGACAGCGCTTGCGGAGCTCGAGACGCTGGTTGCGCGGATGGAAGGCGGCGCGCTGAGCCTCGAGGATTCGCTGGCGGCGTATCGCCGCGGCGCAGCCCTTGTTGCGTTTTGCCAACAGCAGCTCGAGAAAGTGGAGCAGCAGGTTCGCGTGCTCGACGGCGCGACGCTGAAGCCGGCGGCCGCCACGGACGGCGAAGACGACGATCTATGACATTCGAACAATGGATGCGGTCCGTGCTAGACCGCGTCGAGGACGCACTCGGCCACTATCTGCCGGCTGAAACCGTGGTGCCCGCACGACTCCACGAAGCGATGCGCTATGCGGTCCTCGGCGGCGGCAAGCGCGTTCGCCCGCTGCTGTGCCATGCGGCAGGCGAACTGACCGGTGCGACGGAGGCGGCGCGCAATGCGGCGGCGGCGGCGCTGGAGATGATCCACGTCTACTCGCTCGTGCACGACGACATGCCGTGCATGGACGACGACGCGCTGCGTCGCGGCAAGCCGACCGTGCATGTGCAGTACGACGAGCCGACCGCCCTGCTGGTCGGCGACGCGCTGCAGTCGCAGGCGTTCGTCGCGCTGACCGACGCGGCTGCCCTGTCGCCGGTGCAGCAGGCGGCGCTCGTGCGCGAGCTCGCGCTCGCGAGCGGCTCGCTCGGGATGGCGGGCGGCCAGGCGATCGATCTCGCGAGCGTCGGCATCAAGCTGACGCGCGAGCAGCTCGAAACGATGCACCGGATGAAGACGGGCGCGCTGCTGCGCGCGGCGGTGCGGATGGGCGCGCTGGCCGGCGAGACGCCGTCGGCCGACACGATGGCTGCACTCGACGTCTATGCGGGGGCCGTGGGTCTGGCCTTCCAGGTCGTCGACGACATTCTCGACGTCACGACCGATTCGGCGACGCTCGGCAAGACGGCCGGCAAGGACGCGGCGAACGACAAGCCGACCTACGTATCGATCCTCGGCCTCGATGCGTCGCGCGAACTCGCCGCGCAGTTGCGCGCTGAAGCGCACGATGCGCTGAAACCGTTCGGCGCACGCGCGCAGCGTCTCGCCGAACTTGCCGACCTGGTAGTGAACCGGGTCAGCTGACGCGAAAGCCCGCCGCCGCGCACACGCTACGGGTGCGTGCAACAGAATGCGGGCGCGTTTGATTTCCTACAATGGAACGACGATGTACGACTTGCTGAAAACCATCGACGACCCGGCGGACCTGCGCCGCCTCGATCGTCGCCAACTGCAACCGCTCGCGGATGAACTGCGTGCGTTCGTGCTCGACAGCGTGTCGAAGACGGGCGGCCATTTGTCGTCCAACCTCGGGACGGTCGAGCTGACGATCGCGCTGCACTACGTGTTCAACACGCCGAACGATCGCATCGTCTGGGACGTGGGGCACCAGACCTACCCGCACAAGATCCTGACCGGCCGCCGCGACGAAATGCCGACGCTGCGCCAGCTCGGCGGCATCTCGGGCTTCCCGCGCCGCTCCGAATCCGAATACGACACCTTCGGCACCGCGCATTCGAGCACGTCGATCTCGGCCGCGCTCGGCATGGCGATCGGCAGCCAGCTGAACGGCGACGACCGTTTCTCGATCGCCGTGATCGGCGACGGCGCGATGACGGCCGGCATGGCGTTCGAGGCGATGAACAACGCCGGCGTGTCCGAGGACGCGAAACTGCTCGTGATCCTGAACGACAACGACATGTCGATTTCGCCGCCGGTCGGCGCGCTGAACCGCCATCTCGCGCGTCTGATGTCGGGTCGCTTCTACGCGGCCGCGCGTGCGGGCGTCGAGCGCGTGCTGAGCGTCGCGCCGCCCGTGCTCGAACTCGCGCGCAAGCTCGAGGAGCATGCGAAGGGCATGGTCGTGCCGGCCACGCTGTTCGAGGAATTCGGCTTCAACTACATCGGCCCGATCGACGGTCACGATCTCGATTCGCTGATCCCCACGCTGCAGAACATCCGCGAGCTGCGCGGCCCGCAGTTCCTGCACGTCGTCACGAAGAAAGGGCAGGGCTACAAGCTCGCCGAAGCCGATCCGGTGCTCTATCACGGCCCCGGCAAGTTCAATCCGGCCGAAGGCATCAAACCGTCCGCGACGCCCGCGAAGAAGACGTACACGCAGGTGTTCGGCGAGTGGCTGTGCGACGAGGCCGAGCGCGATTCGCGCGTCGTCGGCATCACGCCCGCGATGCGCGAAGGCTCCGGCATGGTCGAGTTCGAGAAGCGCTTCAAAGATCGCTACTACGACGTCGGCATCGCTGAACAGCACGCGGTCACGTTCGCCGGCGGCCTCGCGACCGAAGGGCTGAAGCCGGTCGTCGCGATCTATTCGACGTTCCTGCAGCGCGCGTACGACCAGCTGATCCACGACGTCGCGCTGCAGAACCTGCCGGTCGTGTTCGCGATCGACCGCGCGGGCCTCGTCGGCGCCGACGGTGCGACGCATGCGGGCGCGTACGATCTCGCGTTCATGCGCTGCATTCCGAACATGACGATCATGGCGGCATCCGACGAGAACGAATGCCGTCAGATGCTGCACACCGCGCTGCAGCAGCCGAACCCGACCGCGGTCCGTTATCCGCGCGGCGCGGGCACCGGCGTCGCGACGGTGAAGGAATTCACAGAGCTGCCGATCGGCAAGGGCGAGGTGCGCCGCCGCACGTCGCAGCCGGAAGGCAAGCGCATCGCGATCCTCGCGTTCGGTACGATGGTCGCGCCGTCGCTCGCGGCGGCCGAAGAGCTCGATGCAACCGTCGCGAACATGCGTTTCGTGAAGCCGCTCGACGCGGCGCTCGTGCGCGAGCTCGCGGAGACGCACGACTTCCTCGTCACCGCCGAAGAAGGCTGTGTGATGGGCGGGGCAGGCTCGGCCTGCGTCGAAGCCCTGATGGAGAGTGGGGTTATCCGACCCGTACTACAATTGGGCCTCCCTGACCAGTTCATCGATCACGGCGACCCCGCGAAGCTGCTGTCGCTCTGCGGCCTCGACGGCGCGGGTATCGCGAAATCGATTCGCGAACGCTTCCTGAACCCGGCAACCGGCGTTGCCGGTCAGGCAAAGCGCGTCGCCTGAGCCGGCGCCGCCCGAGGGCGGCATCGGCGCGACTGGCGCAACCGGTCTTCATTGATGCGGAAAAACATGGGCCTGCGGGCCCATGTTGCTTTTCCGGCTGCCGCATGATGCGGCGTGCGCGTCGTCGAACGCGCGGCTTACAAGGATTGAACAAGATGAACCAGATGAATCCCGCCTTCGTGATGCCCGACGTGCAGAGCACGGTGGATACCCGTCAGATTCCGATTCAGCGCGTGGGCGTGAAGGCGGTCCGGCATCCGTTGACGGTGCTCACCGAAAGCGGCGACGTGCAGCCGACGGTCGGCGTCTGGAATCTCGACGTTCGTTTGCCGGCCGAGCAGAAGGGCACGCACATGTCGCGTTTCGTCGCGCTGCTCGAGGAGAACCGCGCGCCGCTGACGATCGAGCGCTTCCGCGCGATGATCGCGTCGATGCTCGAGAAGCTCGAGGCGGAAGCCGGCCGCATCGAAGTGACGTTCCCGTACTTCGTCAACAAGACCGCGCCGGTGTCGGGCGTGCAGAGTCTGCTGGACTACGAAGTGACGCTCGCAGGCGAAAGCCGCAACGGCGAGACCCGTCTGTTCCTGAAGGTGCTCGTACCCGTGACGAGCCTGTGCCCGTGCTCGAAGAAGATCTCGCAGTACGGTGCGCACAACCAGCGCTCGCACGTGACGATCGACGCCGAACTCGCGGCCGACGTGCCAGTCGAGGCGCTGATCCGCATCGCGGAAGAAGAGGCGTCGTGCGAGCTGTGGGGGCTGCTGAAGCGGCCGGACGAGAAGTTCGTCACCGAGCGTGCGTACGAGAATCCGAAGTTCGTCGAGGACCTCGTGCGCGACGTCGCGGCGCGTCTCGATGCGGACGCACGCATCGTCGCGTATGTGCTCGAAGCGGAGAACTTCGAGTCGATTCACAATCACAGCGCGTATGCGCTGATCGAGCGCGACAAGCGGCACGCCGCGTAACGCGCGACCGACTACGCGCCCGCTTCGGCGCGGCGCGAGCGTCGAATTAAGAAGGCCGCAGCAGCAGCGGCCTTTTTCATGTGCGCGAATCGTGCGGCGCGCGCTTCAGCGTGCGAGCGACGCGAGATCCCAGCGCGGCTTCACCGTGAATGCATAGTCGACGTTGGCCTGGTCGGGCCAGCGTGCGAGCCGCAGCGCGCCTGCCAGCGCGATCATCGCGCCGTTGTCGGTGCACAGCGCGAGATCGGGATAGTGCACGTCGAAACCGCGCTTCGCGGCCGCGGCCGACAACGCGGCGCGCAACTGACGGTTCGCGCCCACGCCGCCCGCGACGACAAGCCGCTTCAGATTGGTCTTTTTGAGCGCGGCGAGCGATTTGGCGACGAGCACGTCGACGGCCGCATCGACGAAGCCGCGTGCGAGATCGGCCTTCGCGCGCGCCAGCGCATCGCCCGACAACTGCGCCGCTTCGAACTTCTTCATCTGCGTGAGCACGGCCGTTTTCAAGCCGCTGAAGCTGAAATCGAGATCGCCCGAATGCAGCATTGGGCGCGGCAGCACGACGGCGCCCGGCGTGCCCGTTTCCGCGAGCTTCGATACTTCCGGGCCGCCCGGATAGCCGAGGCCGATCAGCTTCGCCGTCTTGTCGAACGCTTCGCCGGCCGCGTCGTCGAGCGTTTCGCCGAGCGTCTCGTACACGCCGACGTCGGTCACGCGCATCAGTTGCGTATGTCCGCCCGACACGAGCAGCGCGACGAACGGGAACGGCGGCGGCTCGGCGACGAGCAGCGGCGACAACAGATGGCCTTCGAGATGGTGGATGCCGACGGTCGGCTTGTTCCATGCGAGCGCGAGCGCGTTCGCGATGCTCGCGCCGACCAGCAGCGCGCCGGCGAGCCCCGGGCCTTGCGTGAACGCGATCGCGTCGATGTCTTCACGGCGCGTGCCGCTTTTCGCGATCACTTCCTCGAGCAGCGGCAGCGCGCGCCGGATGTGATCGCGCGAGGCGAGCTCGGGCACGACGCCGCCATAGTCGCGGTGCATCGCGATCTGCGAATGAAGCGCGTGCGCGAGCAGGCCGCGCTGCGTGTCGTAGAGCGCGAGACCGGTTTCGTCGCAGGAGCTTTCGATGCCGAGAACGAGCATGGGTGCGGGCGCGGCGCGCTGCATCGAGCGCGCCGCAGGAATATCGAGTAACCGGAAAGTATAGCAGGCAAGGGCCCGCCGCCGCTCGCGCCGGGCCCGGACGCGGTGCCGGGCGGGTACAATCCGCGCCATGGAAACTTACGACATCGCCGTGATCGGCGCGGGCGCGGCCGGCATGATGAGCGCCGCGGTGGCCGGGCAGCTCGGTCGCCGCGTGGTGCTGATCGACCACGCGCCGCGGCTCGCCGAGAAAATCCGCATCTCGGGCGGCGGCCGCTGCAACTTCACGAATCTCCATGCGGGCCCGGACAACTATCTGTCGGCCAATCCGCACTTCGCGCGCTCGGCGCTTGCACGCTACACGCCGCGCGACTTCCTCGCGCTGCTCAAGCAGCATCGCGTGACGTGGCACGAGAAGCACAAGGGCCAGCTGTTCTGCGATCACGGCAGCGACGCGATCATCGACATGCTCAAGCACGAATGCGACGCAGGCGGCATCGCATGGCGCCGGCCGGTCGTCGTCGACGCCGTGCGTCACGCCGCAGACGACGGCTTCACGCTCGACACGCAGCAGGCGGGCCCGATCCGTGCGCGCGCGCTGATCGTCGCGACCGGCGGCCTGTCGATCCCGAAGATCGGCGCGACCGACTTCGGCTATCGGCTCGCGAAGCAGTTCGGCCACAAGCTCGTCGATACGCGGCCCGCGCTCGTGCCGCTGACGTTCGCGCAGCAGGACTGGGCGCCGTTCGCGGCGCTGTCCGGCGTGTCGCTCGAGGTGCGCGTGTCGACCGGCGACAAGAAGCGCGGCGGCGAATTCGTCGAGGATCTGCTGCTGACCCATCGCGGGCTGTCGGGGCCCGGCATCTTGCAGATTTCGAGCTACTGGCACCCCGGCGAGCCGATCCGGATCGACCTGGTGCCGCAGCGCGACGCCGTGGCCGAACTGCTCGAGGCGAAGCGCACGTCGAAGCGGCAGATCGGCTCGCTGCTCGCGGACTGGGTGCCGTCGCGGCTCGCGCACGTGTGGCTCGACACGCACCGCGTGGCCGCCGACGCGCGCCTCGCAGATCTGCCCGACAAGGTGCTGCGCCAGATCGGCGACGCGCTCGCCGGCTGGACGCTGACGCCGAACGGCACCGAAGGCTACAAGAAGGCCGAAGTGACGAAGGGCGGTGTCGATACGCGCGAGCTGTCGTCGGCGACGATGATGAGCGCACGCGTGCCGGGGCTGTTCTTCGTCGGCGAGGCGGTCGACGTGACGGGCTGGCTCGGCGGCTACAACTTCCAGTGGGCGTGGGCATCCGGGCAGGCCGCCGGCAAGGCCGCCGCGGAGTTCGCTCGCGGTGCTTGACGTCTTAGTGCCTTTGTGCAAAGCCTCTGCTATACTCGTTAATCTTTCCCTGCAAACCTTTATTCGTGTCGGATCATGACGATCATTCGCGTTAAAGAAAACGAGCCGTTCGAAGTTGCCATGCGTCGCTTCAAGCGCACGATCGAGAAGAACGGTCTGCTGACCGAGCTTCGTGCGCGCGAGTTCTACGAGAAGCCGACGGCCGAGCGCAAGCGCAAGAAGGCTGCGGCGGTGAAGCGTCACTACAAGCGGATCCGCAGCCAGATGCTGCCGAAAAAGCTGTACTGAACGATTGGGCGCCGCGCGGTTGGCCGAGCGGCGCACCGGCGAAACCCGCGCGACCGGGCAGCGAGTCGCCGATGCCGGATTCGAGCAACCCGCTTGAGACACTGTCCAAGCGGGTTTTTGTGTTGACGCCCATTGGCGGGCGTCGCGTCCACGTTTCCATCTCGGGTGAAAGATGAGTTTGAAAGAGCAGATCAGCGATGACATGAAGACCGCGATGCGCGCGAAGGAAAGCGAGCGTCTCGCGACGATCCGCCTGCTGATGGCTGCCATCAAGCAGCGCGAAGTCGACGATCAGGTCACCCTCGACGACGCCGGCATCACGGCCGTGATCGACAAGATGATCAAGCAGCGCAAGGACTCGATCAGCCAGTTCCAGGCCGCCGGCCGCGACGACCTCGTCGCGAAGGAGCAGGCCGAGCTGACGGTGCTGAGCGCTTATATGCCCGCGCAACTGTCGGACGCCGAAGTGGCTGCCGAAGTGCAGGCGGCGGTCGCGCAGACGGGCGCAGCCGGCCCGCAGGACATGGGCAAGGTGATGGGCGTGCTGAAGGGCAAGCTCGCGGGTCGCGCCGACATGACGGCCGTGTCCGCGCAGGTCAAGGCCGCGCTGTCGAAGTAAGTCGCGTTATCCGGCGCGCGGCAGCGTGCGCCGGGCGTCGTATCGTCCTCTTTCGCTCGATCCCACGGTGATTCCGCATTCGTTCCTGCAGGATTTGCTGAACCGCGTCGATATCGTCGACGTGGTGGGCCGGTACGTGCAGCTCAAGAAGGGCGGCGCGAACTTCATGGGGCTGTGCCCGTTCCATAACGAGAAGAGCCCGTCGTTTACGGTCAGCCCGACGAAGCAGTTCTATCACTGCTTCGGCTGCGGCGCGCACGGCACGGCGATCGGCTTTCTGATGGAACACGCGGGGCTGACGTTCCCGGAAGCCGTGCAGGAACTCGCACAGTCGGTCGGTCTGACCGTGCCGCACGAGCCGTCGACGCGCGGCGGCGGCGGGGGCGGCGACTATCCGGCGTCCGTATCGAAATCGGTGGCGACGGCGCTCTCCGACGTGATGGCGACCGCGTGCGACTACTACCGCAAGCAGTTGCGCGGCGCGCCGGCCGCGATCCAGTATCTGAAGAACCGGGGCCTGACCGGCGAGATCGCCGCGCGCTTCGGGCTCGGCTACGCGCCGGACGGCTGGCAGAACCTCGAGGCCGCGTTCCCGGACTACCGCGACGATGCGCTCGTCGAGTCGGGGCTCGTGATCGTCAGCGAGAAAACCGACGCGCAGGGCGCCGCGCGCCGCTACGACCGGTTCCGCGAGCGGATCATGTTCCCGATCCGCAACGTGAAGGGGCAGGTGATCGGCTTCGGCGGCCGCGTGCTCGGCAGCGGCGAACCTAAGTATCTGAACTCGCCCGAAACGCCGCTGTTCAACAAGGGCAGCGAACTGTACGGGCTGTTCGAGGCGCGGCTCGCGATCCGCGAACGCAAGTACGTGCTGGTCGTCGAAGGTTATATGGACGTCGTTGCGCTGGCGCAGCTCGGTTTTCCGAATGCGGTCGCGACGCTCGGCACCGCGTGCACGCCGATTCACGTGCAGAAGCTGTTGCGGCAGACCGATACGGTGATTTTCAGCTTCGACGGCGATTCGGCCGGCCGGCGCGCCGCGCGGCGCGCGCTGGAGGCTTGCCTGCCGCACGCGGCGGACAATCGGACGATCCGATTCCTTTTTCTGCCGCCCGAGCACGATCCGGACAGCTATGTGCGCGAGTTCGGCGCGGATGCGTTCTCGGACCAGGTCGAGCGTGCGATGCCGCTGTCGCAATTTCTGTTGAACGAAGCAATTGCGGGCAAGGCGCTCGACCAGCCCGAAGGCCGCGCGAAGGCACTGTTCGACGCGAAGCCGCTGCTGCAGGCGCTGCCCGCGAATGCGTTGCGCGCGCAGATCATGCACATGATCGCAGATCGCCTCGATATTCCGTTCGAGGAAGTGGCGGCGCTGTCGGAAGTCGATGCGCGGATCGCGGCCGCACCGCGGCAGGCGCCGGCGCGCAGCGATCGCCGGCGCGTGACGGAGAGCGAAAAGCGCGCGTTGCGCACGCTGGTCATGCATCCGCGTATCGCGCTGGCGCTCGACGACGAGCAGGTCGCGACGCTGCGCGCGCTGCCGCGCATCGGCGAACTCTTTGCGGAAGTCGTCGACCACGCGCGCGCGCTCGGCGACGGCGCGGAGTTCCGGCTGCTGTCCGACGTGCTGCGTACGTCGCCGAACAGCGCGACGTACGAGGAAATTTTCCGCGAAATTCTGGACTATGATGAAAACGTCCGCGATTTGCTGTTACAGAATCCGGACGACGAGGCGGTGGCCGAGCGGCAGCGCGAACAGGAACGGATCGCCGGGGAGGAACTGCAGGCGGCCGTGCTGAAGATGCGCTACGACGCGTGCTGCGACCGGCTCGATCGGCTGGCGCGGCAATCCACGTTCACCCCCGAGGAATTGGCCGAATTGACGGAATTGAACCGGCAGCGAACCGACATGAAACGTCGGCTCGGGCTGTAGGCAGCCGGGGCGCCAGGAGAGAGGCTCCCCAGCGTGCTATAATATAAGGTTTCCAGCGGTTTGTTTTCTAAGCAGAGGCGAGATTCGCGATGGCAAAGACGACAGGCGGAAAGAAAGCAACGGGCAAGGGCTCGACGGAGCCGACCAAGAAGGTCACAGCGGCCAAGTCTGCTTCTTCCGCCAGGACGACGTCTTCGGCTACATCAACCCCTGCAGGAAAGAAAACCGCGGCCGGCACTGCTCAAGCTGCGCCGGCGCCGGCAGCCAGAACACGGGCTGCCGCCAGACCCGACTCCGGGCCGGCCAAGCCGGCGGCGAAGCGGGCAAGTGCGAAAAGCGCAAGGGACGCGGCTGCCGCGGCGGACGAAACGGCAGTACGTACTACTCATGCACCCACGGTTCAACCGGCTGTCGTCCAGCAGCCGCGAGTCGATATAGCCGGTACGGCGAACTCCATGACGAAAAAGCTGAACGAAGTATCCGTCGATGACGACGCAAATCAGAGCGACGAGCAGCCCGCAGCGGCGGCTGCGCCGGGCAAGTCCAAGGCGCGCGACCGCCGCGCCAAGGAAAAGGCGCTGCTGAAGGAAGCGTTCGCGACGAGCACGCCCGGCACGGCCGAGGAGCTCGAAGAGCGCCGCGTGAAGCTGCGCGCGCTGATCAAGCTCGGCAAGGAGCGCGGCTTCCTCACGTACGCCGAAATCAACGACCACCTGCCGGACAACTTCACCGAGACCGAAGCCCTCGAAGGCATCATCGGCACGTTCAACGACATGGGCGTGGCGGTTTACGAGCAGGCGCCGGACGCGGAAACGCTGCTCCTGAACGACAACGCGCCGGCCGCGTCGTCGGACGACGAAGTCGAAGAGGAAGCGGAAGTTGCGCTGTCCACCGTCGATTCCGAATTCGGCCGCACGACCGATCCTGTGCGGATGTACATGCGCGAGATGGGCACCGTCGAGCTGCTCACGCGTGAAGGTGAAATCGAGATCGCGAAGCGTATCGAAGACGGCCTGCGTCACATGGTAATGGCCATCTCCGCATGCCCGACGACGATCGCCGACATCCTCGCGATGGCGGAGCGCGTCGCGAACGACGAGATTCGCGTCGACGAGCTCGTCGACGGCCTGCTCGATCCGAACGCTTCGGACACCGACACGGACGGTTTCTCCGCGAAGGAAGCGGAGGAGATCGAGAACGAGGACGAAGAGGTCGAAGAGGAAGAGGAAGAAGAGGAAGAGGAGGACGATGACGGCGCCGCGCAGGCGACCGCCAACGCCGCCCAGCTCGAAGCGCTGAAGCGTGCCTCGCTCGAGAAGTTCGCGCTGATCAGCGAGTGGTTCGACAAGATGCGCCGCGCGTTCGAGAAGGAAGGCTACAAGTCGAAGTCCTACCTGAAGGCGCAGGAAACGATCCAGAGCGAGCTGATGACGATCCGCTTCACTGCGCGTACCGTCGAGCGCCTGTGCGACACGTTGCGTGCGCAGGTGGACGAAGTGCGCCAGGTCGAGCGTCAGATCCTGCACATCGTCGTCGACAAGTGCGGGATGCCGCGTTCGGAATTCATCGCGCGCTTCCCGGGCAACGAGACGGACCTCGACTGGGCCGAGAAGATCGCGGCCGAAGGCCATTCGTACAGCGCGATCCTGTCGCGCAACATCCCGGCGATCCGCGAACAGCAGCAGCGCCTGCTCGATCTGCAGGCGCGCGTCGTGCTGCCGCTGAAGGACCTGAAGGAAACCAACCGCCAGATGGCGGCCGGCGAACTGAAGGCGCGTCAGGCGAAGCGCGAAATGACCGAGGCGAACCTGCGTCTCGTGATCTCGATCGCGAAGAAGTACACGAACCGCGGCCTGCAGTTCCTCGACCTGATCCAGGAAGGCAACATCGGCCTGATGAAGGCGGTGGACAAGTTCGAATACCGTCGCGGCTACAAGTTCTCGACGTATGCGACGTGGTGGATTCGTCAGGCCATCACGCGCTCGATCGCGGACCAGGCGCGCACGATCCGTATTCCGGTTCACATGATCGAGACGATCAACAAGATGAACCGCATCTCGCGGCAGATTCTGCAGGAAACCGGTCTCGAGCCGGATCCGGCGACGCTGGCCGAGAAGATGGAGATGCCGGAAGACAAGATCCGCAAGATCATGAAGATCGCGAAGGAGCCGATCTCGATGGAAACGCCGATCGGCGACGACGATTCCCATCTCGGCGACTTCATCGAGGACACCAACACGGTCGCGCCGGCGGATGCCGCGCTGCATGCGAGCATGCGCGACGTCGTGAAGGACGTGCTCGATTCGCTGACGCCGCGCGAGGCGAAGGTGCTGCGGATGCGTTTCGGTATCGAAATGAGCACCGATCACACGCTCGAGGAAGTCGGCAAGCAGTTCGACGTCACGCGCGAGCGGATTCGTCAGATCGAGGCCAAGGCGCTGCGCAAGCTGCGTCACCCGAGCCGTTCGGACAAGCTGAAGTCGTTCCTCGAAGGGAACTGATTTTCGGCTTCTTCCTGTCGAACGCCGCCGGCATTCATCGGATGCCGGTGGCGTTTGTTCCCTTTGTTGTTACAATGCCGGCCCGGCGTCTCTGCCGGTGGCGTATGTAGCACGCTCCGCATTCCTCCAGGGCCTGTAGCTCAGCGGTTAGAGCAGTCGACTCATAATCGATTGGTCGCGGGTTCGAACCCCGCCGGGCCCACCAAATTCGCTTCGAAGGTTATCCAAGGAAATTGTGCCGTTAAGCATAAGTTGTCCACGACCTGGACACGTTATGCTTTATCGGCGACTGGCTATACGTTTGAGGTTTGGTTCGCGGTGGCAACCGACCGCAATTCGACGCGAAAAAAGCCGACCCGGTGGGTCGGCTTTTTCGTTTCTGATGGCCGGTGCCTAGTCGGTCCGAGCGCCTCCTTGCCTCTCTGGTGTCCGTCTATGACGCCTCAAAATGCGGTCACGACTTCGTGAAGCGACCTACTACGACTGGGGACCTGCTGTCCCGAAAGTAGCAAGCCCGCGAGCCGAGTGCGAAGCGGTCCAAGTGTTGAGGACCGAACGCGCGTTGGGTTCCCGGGCCTGAGGGCTGGTAGGGATTTCGCGGTCGCTGTTCCACTACGAGTCGTGCCGTCGAGATGACGACGAAGCGTTGACGGGTCCCATGATCAACACTCCTGTTCAATATTCAAGTTGACAACCCGTTACGTGCGCGGCGATCGTTGCTGCTCGGTAGCGGGCGACTCCTCTTGTGACGGCGACTGACGAAACGGCAACATGACTATCGCGCTGGGATCCCGCCACTCTACCGGCGACGCGCAGGCCACCGGCGTCACCATTTGCGGCCGGAGTGAGACAATGCTCTCCGTTTGTCGAGACAAGTTGAAATGCCCGGTAGGTCGCGAGGCGGTCGCTAGTCACCGGTCAACTTTAGGATTAAAGTCAACGTTGATTCCAATAGTTTTTTTGGGTGTGGCGTGAAAATCGGAGAGTTGGCGAAGCGCAGTGGTCTCACGGCCTCACGTATTCGTTTCTATGAGGCAGAGGGATTGATCAGGGTGGAGCGCCAAGCGAATGGCTATCGGGAGTATCCCCCGGAGGCGGGAATTCTCCTGGGGTTGATCTCGATCGCGCAGCAGGCGGGGTTTACGCTCGAGCAGATTCGGCAACTGCTGCCGGTCGGCCCGGGCGCATGGGACCATGGCGCATTGCTGGATGCACTCAAGCAGAAGGTGGATGAGATCGACACCATTCGCAAGCGTCTCGACCATACCCGAGCCCAACTTGTCGTCGCGATCGAGAGTATCGAGGACAGGCCGGACGGAATTGAATGTGTCGACAACAAGAAGCGCGTGCTGGACCGTCTCCGTGAAGCAGGGATTACGCCGGATCTAGGCAAACTCGACGGTTCCACCACCGGCTGAGGTGCGTGCCGGCGGCCACTACGACCGTTACCGAATGAACCGGGACCTCGACGAGGTGGCGAGAGATCCTGCCGCAGGAAACATCGATTTTTTGCAGAATTCCGAAACTGATCGCCGCATCCACGGTTGATCCGAAGTGGGCGCCAAACTTCTACTACCGCTCAAGTAACGTTCAGCTGCTGTTCCCGTCACCTGCCGAGCGCTGAAGTGTGTTGCGCTATGTTTTTCGATATGCAGTCAATCGTGATGTAGCGTCTCGATGACGAGCTCGCGGAACCAGCGGATCCCTTCGTCATTGTCGAAGTTGCGATGCCAATGGACGGTGGATTCAATCTCTGGAATTTCCGCCGGCATCGGATAGATCGAGAACTGGCCCGTTTCATTGAACATGAGCGCCGCGCCTTTATGAAGCGTCACCATCCAGTTCGTGCGCTGCAGGATCTGCGGAACCACCGTGAAGTGGGGCACGCGTAGCGCAATCCGTCGGTGCAAACCCTGCGTGCGCAAGATATCGTCGATCGCAAGGTGGCTGCTGTCGCTGGTCGTCACGCTCACATGCAGAAACTCCAGAAATTTTTGCCGCGACAACTTCCGGGCCGGTAGCCCGTCGCGCTTGCGCGTCATGCACACAAACTCGTCGCGAAACAGCAGCGCGTGATTGGTGACCGGCAGGAGCGACGGAAGATTGCCGATAGCGAGATCGATCTGCCCGAGTCGCAATTTCTCCTCGACCTCGCGCAGCGGCACTTGCTCGGCGGCCAACCGCACCTCCGGCGCAATGCGCTGCAATTTCTCGCAGATGCGCGGCAGAAAAACGTGTTCGCCAATGTCGGACATGGCCAGCCGAAACTCGCGCGTACTCGTCGCGGGATCGAACTCTTCGCTTTGCCGCAATGCTTCGCGGATCGACGCGATGGCGTTGCTAAGCGGGACAGCCAATCTTTCCGCGGTCGCCGTGGGCAACATTCCATCAGGCGTCCGAACAAAAAGCGGATCGTCGAACAGTGAGCGCAGACGCCCCAGCGAATAACTGATCGTGGGCTGCGACAAATGAAGCCGCTGCGCCGCACGCGTGAGGCTGCGCTCTTCGAGAATCACCTGGAAGACGCGCAGCAGGTTCAGATCGATGCTATGAAAATTGATCACGTCTATGTACACAAGAAAATTGATCGATTTGACCGATATCTTAGCCGAACCTAGACTGGCCTCACACATAGGAGAGGCAAGTGTTCATGGAACTGACAGATACGATCGTCGAACAGTGTGCAGACGAACCAGCGGTTGTCTCGTTGCGCACTTTGCCGGCCTTGCTGGCAGCACGCGTTGCCCGAAACGCCGAGGGACCGCTTTTTTCAGACGGAACCACGGTATGGAGCGGCGCCGATGCCATCGAGATCGCGGCGCGCCGAGCCGGCACACTGGCCGCACATGGCATCAAGCGCGGTGATCGCGTCGCATTGCTCTGCGGAAACCGTGCGGAATTCATGGAAGTCGTCCTCGGCTGCGGCTGGCTCGGCGCGGTGGTCGTGCCGATCAACACCGCGTCGCGCGGTCCGCAGCTCGAGCATATCCTGCGTAACTCCGGCGCGCGCTTGCTGGTCGCCGAAGCGCATCTTGTGGATGTCGTGCACGCGCTCGATGCGCGAGATCTCCCGCTCGAGCACATCTGGCTTATCGACGAACCGGCGGCGAATTCGCTGGCGCCCCGTTACAGCACGACGCCGCTTCCGCGAGCAACCGAGTCGATTCCGGCCGCGGACGTCGACGAAGGCGATGCTTTTGCCGTGCTCTATACCTCCGGAACGTCGGGGTTGTCCAAAGGCGTGATCTGCCCGCATGCGCAGTTCTACTGGTGGGGATACAACACTGCGCGCGATCTGGGCGTTGTCGCCGGCGACATCTTGTACACATGCTTGCCGCTGT
The DNA here is from genome assembly GCF_001806955.1 of Burkholderia sp. HMSC10F09. Lineage (NCBI taxonomy): Bacteria > Pseudomonadati > Pseudomonadota > Betaproteobacteria > Burkholderiales > Burkholderiaceae > Burkholderia > Burkholderia sp. HMSC10F09. The sequence continues at coordinate 46,728 of NZ_KV786628.1, read as the reverse complement.
TTCATACGAACGCGTTGAACAGTTTTTTTCAGGCCATGTTGCACGACGCGCAACTGGTCGTGGGCCGGCGTTTCTCTGCAAGCGGCTTCTTCGACGCGCTGGTGGCCACGCAAGCCACCGTCACGTTCGTTCTCGGTGCGATGGTGCCCATTCTGCTCGGCAGGCCGGTCACGGCGAACGAGCGTAAGCATCGGGTACGTGTGGCACTCGCACCGGGCGTGCCGGGACATTTCCAGGAAGAATTTACGGCGCGCTGCGGCATCGCGTTGATCGACGGGTACGGCTCGACGGAAACCAATGCCGTGATCGGCGGCGTCGCGAGCGTTCAACGCCCGGGATATATGGGCAGGCTGGCTGAAGGCTTCGAAGCGCGCGTCGTCGACGAGCACGATCGGCCGGTCCCGGACGGCCAGCCCGGCGAGCTGATCCTGCGAGCGAGCGAGCCGTTTTCCTTTGCCAACGGCTATCTGGGCATGCCGGCCGAAACGGTGAAGGCCTGGCGCAATCTGTGGTTTCACACCGGCGACCGCGTCATACGCGAAGCCGACGGCTATTTCCGTTTCGTCGATCGTCAGAAGGATGCGATTCGCCGCCGCGGCGAGAACATCTCGTCGTACGAGGTCGAGCAGGTGCTGTTGAGCCATCCGTCGGTCGAGACCGCAGCGGTATTTGCCGTGAAGTCCGCGCTCGCCGAAGACGAGGTGATGGCCGTCATCGGCCTGCGAGACGGCGAGGCGCTGGAGCCACTCGATCTGATCCGCTACTGCGAACCGCGATTGCCCTACTTCGCCGTGCCGCGCTATCTGGACTTCGAGCAAGAGCTGCCGAAGACGGAAAACGGAAAGATCCAGAAGTTCAAGTTACGGGAAACCGGCGTGACTGCGACGACGTGGGATCTGGAAATGTCGGGATACCAGCTCAAGCGTCGATGACGCGAAGGTCGCTATTTTCCTGAAGGCGCGGCGGACAGGTTCGCGACAGGGCGATCCGCTTCAACGCTTGGCAACTGAGACAGCAGCAATGAGTACATCTCGAATGTACACATGGAGCCTCCCATGACTAGCATGAGAACGTTTTCTGCCGCGAGCACGCCCCCTCAAGTGGCGCCCGAGCTCCCGACGGCGTCTGTCGACGAAAGGTCCCTGCGGCGAATCGTGTTCGCGTCCGTCGCGGGGAACGCGCTCGAGTGGTATGACTTTTTCCTGTACAGCACGGCCGCAGCGCTCGTTTTCGGCGAGCTGTTCTTTCCGAAAGGAACCGATCCGCTCGTGGGCACGCTGGTCGCATTCGCGGGCTTTTCCGTCGGGTTCGCCGCGCGTCCGTTGGGTGGCGCGCTGTTCGGGCACATCGGCGACCGCTACGGTCGAAAGAGCGCCCTCGTGTGGACGCTGTCGATCATGGGAGGCGCGACGTTCCTGATCGGCTTCCTGCCGACTTACCCTCAGGTCGGCCTGTGGGCGCCGGTGCTGCTGATGGTCCTGCGCATCCTGCAAGGCATCGCGGCCGGCGGGGAATGGGGGGGCGCAGTGCTGATGATCAGCGAGTCAGCGCCGCCCGAGCGGCGTGGATTTTACGCGTCGATGAGCCAGATCGGCGTCGGCGGCGGCTTCGTGCTGTCGGCCAGTGTTTTCTTCGTCGTGCAGATGTTGCCGAAGGACGCGTTCATGGCGTGGGGCTGGCGCATTCCGTTTCTGCTGTCGATCGCGATTTTCGGTGTGGGCGTCTATATCCGTTCGAGGTTGCCCGAGAGCGCCGAGTTCGCGAAGGCCGAGGCCGAAGGCAGACGGGCGCGGATGCCGGTGCTCGATGTGATCCGCAAGCATCCGAAGGAAGTGCTGATGGCAATGGGGCTGCGCGTGGCGGAAAACGGCGCGTCATACATCGTCATTGCGTTCGCGCTCGTTTATGGGAAGTTCATCGGCGTACCGAACCAGATCATGCTCGCTGGCGTGATCGTCTCGATGGCTGTCGAACTGATCACGCTGATGTTGTGGGGCCGCCTGTCCGATCGCCTGGGCCGCAAGCCCGTGTACATGATCGGTGCCGTCGGCGTCGTGATCATCGCGTTCCCGTTTTTCTGGCTCCTCGATACGAAGGTCCCGGCGCTCATCTGGCTGGCCTTCCTGCTCGGCAATGCCGTGTGTCACGGCGCGATGCTCGGCACGCAACCGGCCTTGATGGGCGAGCTGTTCAGCACGGAGGTGCGTTACTCGGGGATGGCGCTCGGTCACGAGGTGTCGTCGGTCTTCGCAGGCGGCTTGTCGCCGATGCTGGCGACGGCGCTGCTCGCGCACTACCACGCAGCGTGGCCGGTGGCATTGCTGATGGCGGCCCTGGGGATGATCACCGTGATCTCGCTGTTGTTCACCCATGAGACGGTTGCCCGTCGCGAGCGTTGAGCGTCGCACGCAAGGAGATCGAATATGACACTCGAGCAATGCGACGACGTGCTGCTGACCGCCGCGGTGGAAGTACCGTACCAGCGACACGCGCCGTCGGATTCCACCGGCGACCTGCTGGCCCGCGCGTTTGCCGCTGCCCTTGATGACTCGGGGTTTTCGGCGAAAGACATCGACGGTCTCGGCGTCGCGTCTTTTACGCTGGCTCCGGACCATGCGATCGACCTCGCGTGGCGGCTCGGGATCAGCCCGCGCTGGAGCATGGACGATTGTCACGGTGGAGCAAGCGCGATCAACCTGCTGCAGCACGCCATACGCGCGGTTCAGCATGGTGACGCGAAGGTGATTGCGCTGGTGTCCGGCGATCGGTTCGAGCCGGCCGACTTCAAGCAGCTCGTCGATCACTACAACCTGACGACGCGCACCTGGCTGCGGCCGCTCGAGCTCGGCGGGCCGAACGGACTGTTCGCGATGCTCACGCAACGTCACGCGCAGCATCACGGCCTGACCCGCCGCGACTATGGGGCGCTTTGCGTCGCGCAACGTGCGTGGGCGGCACTGAATCCGAACGCCGTCTATCGCACGCCGCTGACGATCGAAGACTATCTCGACGCGCCGATCGTCGCCGATCCGTTGGGACGATTCGATTGCGTCCCCGTTGTCAGCGGCGCCAACGCGGTGATCGTCGCGCGCGCCGATCTCGTGCGCCAGGCCAGGAACGTCCGTGTGCGTTCGCTGCAATGCCTTTACAACAGCGACCACCAGACGGGCGACGGCACTCGCACTTCACTGGCTGCGATCGCCGGCGAATTGTGGCGACAGGCAGGCGTCACGCCCGACGACATCGACATGGTCTCGGTCTACGACGACTACCCGGTGATGGCGATTGCGCAACTGGACGATCTCGGCTTCGCGCCCGACGGCGACTTGCGCGCGATGATCGCGCGCATCGAATCGCGCGCGCTGCCGGCGAATACATCCGGTGGTCAACTGTCCGCCGGGCAGGCAGGCGCCGCGGGCGGCATGCATGGGCTCGTCGAGGCGATCACTCAGCTGCGCGGACGGGCAGGCGAGCGGCAGGTGCCGAATGCCCGGCTGGCGGTCGTCAGTGGCTACGGCATGGTCGAGTATCGCTACGGCATGTGTGCGAATGCCGTCGTGCTGGAAGCGGTTGAGCGGGGTGCGCAATGAAACTCGAGGTATTCCAGTGCAAGCAATGCGGTTCGACAGTGTTTCCGGCGCGCTATTTCTGTTTTGAATGCGGCGGCGCCGAGTGGCGCGAGCGAGCGGTCGAACACGGCCGTGTCGGCGAATTGACGACCGTGCGCCGTCGCGTCGGCGCACAAGACGGCGGCGACGTGCTTCTTGCCAGCGTGACGACGGATGCCGGCCCGACCGTCATCGCGCGGCTCGAAGGCGCGGTGCGAACGGGCGACCGCGTCCGCGTTGCAGTCGACGAACAGAACCGCGTTGTCGTGCTGCCGATCGCCTGACCCACGCGGAAATGTGTTCGTCGAACGAGGCCGGTCGCACCGGCGGGTAGGCGTCGGGATCCGGGCACGCTCGGACATGTGCACGGAACGGCAAAATTTATCAAGCAGGAGAAGGGTGTGACATCTCAATTGACTTCGACCTTGCGCGACCCGCAGCTGTTGCGCCATTACATCAACGGTGAGTTTGTGGCGAGCGACACACGCTTTCCAAACCTGAGTCCGGTCGACGGTCGCAAGCTGGCCGACGTCTGCGAAGCAGATGCCGCGCTCGTCGATAGCGCCGTCCGTGCGGCTCACGCGGCGCAAAAGGCGGGCTGGCGCGACACGACGCCCGCGCAACGGGCGGCATGGCTGCATAAGATCGCGGACGGCATCGAGGCCCGCTTCGACGAATTCGTCGCGGCCGAAGTTGCCGATACCGGCCGGCCCGTCGCGCAGGCCCGCACCCTCGACATCGCACGCGGCATTGCCAATTTTCGGACCTTTGCCGATCTTGTCCGCACCGCAAACGGCGAGTATTTCGAAACCCATACGGCAGACGGCGGCGAGCTGATCAACTATGTGACGCGCAAGCCGCTCGGCGTGATCGGCATCATATCGCCATGGAATCTGCCTCTGCTGTTGCTCACGTGGAAGGTGGCACCGGCGCTGGCGATGGGCAACTGCGTGGTCGCCAAGCCCTCCGAGGAGACGCCCAGCTCTGCAACGTTGCTCGCCGAAGTCATGCACGAGGTCGGCTTGCCGCCGGGCGTCTTCAACCTGATTCATGGGCACGGGCAGAACGCGGCCGGCGAATTCCTGACGCGTCATCCGGGTATCAGCGCAATCACGTTCACCGGCGAGTCGCGCACCGGCAGCACGATCATGAAGGCCGTTGCGGACGGCGTGAAAGAGGTGTCGTTCGAGCTGGGCGGCAAGAACGCGGCTGTCGTGTTCGCGGACGCCGACTTCGATGCGGCGGTGGCCGGTGTGCTTCGATCCAGTTTCACCAACGCCGGTCAGGTCTGCCTGTGCAGCGAGCGCGTTTATGTGGAGCGGCCGATCTTCGAGCGCTTTGTCGCGGCGCTCAAGGAACAGGCGGAAGGATTGCGCGTTGGCGCGCCGGAAGATCCCACCACGACGATGGGGCCGCTCATTTCGCGCGGCCATCGCGACAAGGTGATGTCGTATTTCCGTCTTGCGGTCGAAGAAGGCGCGACTGTCGTGACCGGAGGCCGTGCACCGAGCTTTGGCGACGCACGGGACGACGGTGCGTTCGTGATGCCGACCATCTGGACTGGTTTGCCGGATTCCGCCCGGTGCGTCCGGGAAGAGATCTTCGGCCCGGTGTGCCACATCGCGCCGTTCGACGACGAAGACGAGGTCGTGAAGCGCGTCAACGACAGCGCTTATGGCCTGGCTGCCAGCATCTGGACGACTCAGCTTGCGCGCGGCCATCGGGTCGCGAGGCAGATCGAGACGGGCATCGTGTGGGTCAATGCGTGGTTCGTTCGCGATCTGCGCACGCCCTTCGGCGGCACCAAACTGTCGGGGCTGGGACGCGAGGGCGGCCGCCATTCGCTCGACTTCTATTCCGAATTGACGAACGTCTGCGTGAGGATCGCATGAATCCGACTACTTCAGCGCGCGTCGTGCCGGGCAAGGCCACGCCGCGCGGGCGCTTCCCGCATATCACGCGAGCCGGCGACTTTCTGTTCGTGTCCGGCACCAGTTCGCGACGTCCGGACAACACGATCGATGGCGCATCGGCGGACGAATTCGGCACGGCCACGCTCGATATCCGGCGCCAGACGCGCGCCGTGATCGAGAACCTGCGCGACATATTGAAGAGCGAGGGGGCGGACTTGTCGAACCTCGTTGAGATCTCGGCATTCCTCGTGAACATGAGCGATTTCGGCGGCTACAACGAAGTGTATGCGGCGTATTTCGACGAGTCGGGCCCGGCACGAACGACTGTCGCGGTTCACCAGCTGCCTCATCCGCATCTGCTCATCGAGATGAAGGCAGTGGCATACGTTCCCGCGCGCTGAAATGCGAACCGCGGGATCAACATGGCGATCCCTTTGAGTGAGACAAGCATGCTGAGTTATGGAAAGCCGTTCAACTTCCAGCGTTGGATCGACGAACACGCGCATTTATTGAAGCCGCCGGTCGGCAACCAGCAGATATGGCAGGACAGCGATTTCATCGTCACGGTGGTGGGTGGGCCGAATCATCGGACCGATTATCACGACGATCCGCTCGAGGAGTTTTTCTATCAACTGCGCGGCAACGCATATCTGAATCTGTGGATCGACGGCAAGCGCGAGCGCGTTGAACTGAACGAAGGCGACGTGTTTTTGTTGCCCCCGCATGTCCGTCACTCGCCGCAGCGGCCGGAGTCGGGCAGCGCGTGCCTCGTGATAGAGCGTCAACGTCCGGAAGGCGTCGTGGACGGATTCGAGTGGTATTGCGATGCATGCGGCGAGCGCGTTCACCGTGTCGAACTGCAGCTCAAGAGCATCGTCCGCGATCTGCCGCCGCTCTTCGATGCGTTTTACGCATCGGAGGAGCAGCGCCGCTGTCCGCGCTGCGGCGTCGTCCATCCGGGCAAGCCAGGCCGAACCGATTAACCGAACCCGTCCAGGGCAAACCAACATGACAGTGCGAATCGACATGCATGCCCACTTTTTTCCGCGTATTTCGCGGGAAGAAGCACGGACGCTCGATCCCGAGCATGCGCCGTGGCTCCGGGTCGATCCGGACGGCGACACCGGGACGATCGTGACCGGAGAGCGCGATTTCCGGCCCGTCTATCGGGCCTTGTGGGATCCCGCGACGCGGATCGCCGAGATGGACCGATGCGGCGTGGACATCCAGCTGATGTGCGCGACGCCCGTGATGTTCGGCTACCGGTACGACGCGGTAGCGGCGCATGAATGGGCCGCGCGAATGAACGATCGCGCGCTGGAATTCTGTTCGTACGCACCGGCGCGCCTGATGCCGCTGGCTCAAGTGCCGCTGCAGGACGTCGAACTGGCCTGTCGGGAAGCGTCGCGTGCCCGCCGCGCCGGCCATCGTGGCGTGCAGATCGGCAATCACCTCGGCCCGCGCGATCTCGACGACGATCAGCTGGTGGCGTTTCTGACGCATTGCGCGAACGACGACATACCGGTGCTCGTCCATCCGTGGGACATGATGACCGACGGCCGCATGAAAAAGTGGATGTTGCCGTGGCTCGTCGCGATGCCGGCCGAAACTCAGTTGAGCATCTTGTCGCTGATTCTTTCCGGCGCGTTCGAGCGCATTCCGAAGACGCTCAAGCTTTGCTTCGCGCATGGCGGCGGCAGCTTTGCGTTCCTGCTGGGGCGCGTGCAGAACGCGTGGGAGCAGCGAGACATCGTGCGCGAGAACTGCCCGAATCCGCCAATTTCGTACGTCGATCGTTTCCATGTCGATAGTGCCGTGTTCAGCGACGGCGCGTTGCGGTTGCTCGTGGAGACGATGGGCGAAGACCGTGTGTTGCTCGGCTCCGACTATCCGTTCCCGCTCGGCGAGCAGGTCGTCGGCGAACTGGTTGCGAACCATCCGCAATTGAGCGACGCAGCGAAGGAGAAAATCCTCGGCGTCAATGCGCAACGCTTTTTCAATCTGGTGGATGACACCCGCTCCGGAGATCGTCATGCAAATTGAAGGCTGCGTCGCATGTGTGACAGGCGCCGACCGCGGGCTCGGTGCGGGACTGCTTGAAGCGTTGCTGGCGCGGGGCGCGCGCAAGGTCTATGCGGGCGTCAGGCAAGCCGGCCGGCTTGCCGGCGATGATCCGCGCGTCGTGCCGGTCGAGCTGGACATCACGAACGTCGAGCAGGTGGCGACGGCGGCGGCGAGTGCCACGGACATCACGCTCCTGATCAACAACGCAGGGCTGAACCGGATGCAGCCGGTCCTGGAAGCCCATGACGCCGAAGCGGCGCGTGCCGAAATGGAAGTGAATTACTTCGGGACGTTGAACATGATGCGCGCGTTCTCACCGGCACTCAAAACGAACGGCGGCGCCATCGTCAACATCCTGTCGATACTCGCGCGCGTCGCGCTGCCGTCCATGGCGTCGCTGAGCGCATCGAAGGCCGCGGCGCTTCGAATGACGGAAGGCGCACGAGCCGAGCTCGCGCCGCATCACGTCCGCGTTATCTCCGTGCTGCCCGGACCGATCGATACGGAAATGAGCCGGGACGTTCCGCCGCCGAAGATCGCGGTACGGGAAGCAGTCGACGCCGTGCTCGCAGCATTGGAAGGCGAAGCGGACGAGGTCTACCTGGGCGCGATGGCGCAAGACATCGCACGTGCGCTCGCGGCGGATCGTCAGGCACTGCACGCGCGCCTTTTGACGCTTTGAGCGACCGCGGAAATCGTAACTACGTTGCATTGAGCAAAGGACGAAACAGATCATGAACGGTGAATACATCGACATCGACGCCGGTAACGGCCAAGCCTTCTCTGCGTACCTCGCGCGGCCCCGTCAAGGGTCCGGGCCGGGTCTGGTCCTGTTGCAGGAGATCTTCGGCATCAACGACTACATGAAGGAAACGGCCGATCGGTTTGCCGAAGAAGGGTATGTCGTGCTGGTGCCCGACCTGTTCTGGCGCATGAAGCGCGGCGTCAACCTCGGCTACACCGGCGAGGACTTCGCGACGGCGCTGCGATATAACGACGAGTTCGATGTCGATCTGGCAATCACCGACATCGCATCGACGATCAAGACGCTCCGCTCGCTCGACCAGCATGCTGGAAAGGTCGGCGCCGTAGGCTATTGCCTGGGCGGCAAGCTCGCGATGCTGGCGGCTGCCCGCACTGATATCGACTGCGCGGTGAGTTACTACGGTGTGGGGCTCGATGCCTATCTGGACGATATTCCCTCGATCCGATGCCCGATGGTGTTTCATTTCGCCGGTAATGACGCGCTGTGCCCCGAGGCAACGCGCGAGACGATCCAGTCAGCGCTTTGCGCGCTGCCTGCGGTCGAGCAATACGTGTATCCCGGGTGCGATCACGCGTTCGCGACGCCGAAGCGCGAGCATTTCGACAAGCCGGCGGCGATGATGGCCTATTCGCGCACCATCGCACTGTTGCGTAAAGTGCTCGGGCCCGTCTATGACCTGAATGCGCTGTGGGAACTGCACTGCTATCACGAATTCGATTCGCGCGATGTCGATTCGATCTTGCCGACCATGGTTTCCGCACCGTACGTCAACCATGTGCCGACCATGACGGGGGGCGTCGGCCACGACGATCTCAAACGCTTCTACAAGTATCACTTCGTTCACGCGAATCCGAAGGACACGCATTTCATTCCGATCTCGCGCACCATCGGCGCAGACCGCATCGTCGATGAATTCATTTTCTGCGCCACCCACGATCGCGAGATCGACTGGATGCTGCCCGGACTCGCCCCCACCGGCAAGTACATCGAGATTCCGATGCTGGCCGTCATCTGCTTCCGCGGCGACAAGCTGTACAACGAGCATATTTACTGGGACCAGGCTTCGGTTCTGGTGCAGATCGGCGTGCTCGATCCGACAGGACTGCCGGTTGCCGGCATCCGTACGGCAAAGAAACTGATAGACGAGACGTTGCCGAGCAACGAGTTGATGAGGAACTGGGCGTCGAGCGAAGGCAAGCCGATCTAAGGTTTTTCAGACCGCGGGAGCGTCATCGTCGGCGCGAGCCGGATCCGCCAGCCGGGCTTTGTTCTCAAAAGAAAATCGCGCCGCCGTTGCGGCGCATCAACCATACAGGTTCCATCATGAAGATAAAGTTAGGGGTACTGGCGGTCACGGTGATGGCGTCGACCTCGGCGTTGGCACAAAGCTCGGTGACCCTATACGGGATCATCTCGAACGGGCTCGGTTATGTCAGCAATCAGGGCGGCCACAGCAACTGGACGATGATAAGCGGCGCCAACCAGAACAATCGCCTGGGATTCAAGGTGACGGAAGATCTGGGCGGCGGCCTGTCAGCGGTCGGAATCCTGGAGAACGGCTTCGACAGCAACAGCGGCAAACTCGGGCAAGGCGGGCGGATGTTTGGACGGCAGGTATTTGTCGGCTTGTCGAGCCGGACGTACGGGACAATTACGTTCGGTCGACAGTACGACGTGCTGTGGGACTACCTGGACCGCATCGAACCCCAGGCGATGGGCCCCGGTCTTGGCGTCAGTGTCGGCAGCAACGACAACATCGAAGGCAATTTCCGCTACAGCAACGCCATCAAGTATGCAAGCCCGGTCTGGGGCGGCTTCGGATTCGAATCGCTGTATGCGTTCAGCAACAAGGCCGGCAGTTTCCAGCAAAACCGCGCGTTCAGTGCGGGCGTCAATTTCGACAGGCATACGCAGCGATATGCGCTGGTCTACGTCGAAATCGACCATCCGGGCACGGCCAATCCGAACGGTGCGGTGAGCGACGACTATGCCGGCGCGCCATTCCAGCTGTTTCATACCAGCCCGCTCAGTTCGTCGGTGGGCGTACGGAAACAGCGCGTGATCGCCGGAGGCGCCGAGTACGCGTTCGAGAAACTCCGCATCGGAGGCATCGTTTCCGATGTGCGCTACAACTATCTCGATAGCACGAGCCTGCATCTGGACAACCTTAGCGTTGTCGGTGTGTACCAGTTGACGCCGGCCCTGTTCGTATCGGCTGCGTACTTGTATACGCACGGCAGCTACGGTGGCGTCGTCTCGAACCCGCACTGGAACCAGGGGCAGGTGAGTGTCGACTATTTCCTGTCGAAGCGAACGGACGTCTATGCGTACGCCAACTACATCCGAGCGTCGGGATCCAACGCTCCCGCCGTGTTGTTCCTCTCGTCAAAATCGAGCACGAATGCGCAAACGGCTGTCGTGGTTGGGGTGCGTCACAAGTTCTGAGGTCGGGATCAGGCCGGTCGAGCGTCGACAAGCCGGGCGGTTGGACGGCCATGTCCGGCACGCGAGCCAGCAAGACCGACGCAGCAATCGATCACCGCCAATAGTACGTTGAGTGTCGGGCTCTATCAGGCTGGGTAATAGTTTGGATAACGGAATGAACACGATTCTCGACCGGATTGTCGAGTGCAAGACTCGTGAAGTGCGGCTGGCAGCCGAGCGCGTGCCCCAAACCGTCCTTCGAGAGATCGCAGCGACGGTCGACTCCAGGGACTTTATCGCTGCGCTTCGCGACAAGGCGGGACTGGGCTTACCTGGCGTCATTGCCGAGGTGAAAATGGCGAGCCCGTCCGAAGGGATCTTGCGGCCGGACTTCGACCCGGCGTCGATCGCGGCCTCGTACGAGGAAGCGGGCGCGGCCTGTCTGTCGGTGCTGACCGATCGGACGTTCTTCAACGGAAGCGCGTCGGACCTTCGCGCCGCGCGCGGTGCATCGAGCCTGCCGGTGCTTCGCAAGGACTTCATCGTAGACGCGTACCAGGTGTGGGAGGCACGTGCGATGGGCGCCGACTGCATCCTGCTGATAGCGGCGGTCCTCGATGGCAGCGCGATGCGCGAACTCGAAAGCCTCGCGTTCGAACTGGGCATGGCCGTGATCGTGGAAATCCACAGCGCGGATGAGCTGGATGCGGCACTCACGTTGAATACGCCGCTGATCGGCGTGAACAATCGCGATCTTGCGACGTTCTCCACAAATATTGAAACAACCCTTGTGATGCGCCGCCTGATCCCCGCCGACAGGATGGTCATTTCGGAATCGGGAATTCGAAGCGCGGACGATGTAAGAAAGCTCCGTTCGATAGGCGTCGATCATTTTCTGGTTGGCGAAGCACTGATTCGCGCCGAGCACCCCGGTGTTGCGCTCAAGCAGATGTTCTATTAGGCCGCGCTCCGCAGTATCGATCGATATTTTCTCGCACTAACAGCTGAGAGGTCATGAAAGCCATGCGAATTCAAGAGGCGGCTGCCGCGCTGCGTGATGCAGCAAAGACCCGCAAAACCATCCCGCCGTTGCGCGAGACATACGAGCAACTGAGCATCGACGACGCGTACGCGATTCAGCGGATCAATACGGATCGGCATCTGGCCGATGGTCGCCGCCTCGTCGGCTGCAAGATTGGCCTGACGTCGGTCGCGGTACAGAAGCAACTCGGCGTCGATCAGCCTGACTTCGGCATGTTGTTCGATCACATGGGCTATGGCGACAGCGAACCCATTCCCGCTGAAATCCTTACTCAGCCGAAAATCGAAGCCGAAATCGCGTTCGTCATCGGTCGCGATATCACGGTGACGAATCCCGGCCATCTGGACGTGCTCGGTGCCATCGAGTACGCGCTGCCGGCGCTGGAAATTGTCGGCAGCCGCATCGCGGACTGGAACATTCGCATCGCGGAGACGATTGCCGATAACGCGTCGTCGTGCGCGTACGTTCTGGGCACCCGTCCGTGCAGGCTGTCGAGCATCGACCTGCGTCTGTGCGGGATGGCGATGGAGCGGTGCGGGGAACTCGTCTCGGTGGGGGCAGGAGCCGCGTGCCTCGGCAATCCGCTCAACGCGGTCGTATGGCTTGCGCGAACGATGACGACGCTCGGCACCCCGCTCAAGGCCGGCGACCTGGTGTTGTCGGGAGCGTTGGGGCCGATGGTGGCTGTCCGCCCCGGCGACGTTTTCGACGCACGCATAAACGGGCTTGGCTCCGTCCGTGCAGTTTTTGACCACGATCGAAGCGAGGCACGCCAATGACCACGACGATGGAATACGCGCGGTTGCTCGACGACGCCGCAGTCAATGCGACCGAGGTGGCCCAGTTCGACCCGGAAAGCCGGCTGTCGCTCGATACGGCGTATGCGATTCAGGCCGCGTCGATACAACGGCGTGTCGAACGCGGCCACCGTCGCGTCGGTGTCAAGATGGGCTTTACCAGCCGCGCGAAGATGTTGCAAATGGGCCTGTCGGATGTGATCTGGGGACGCTTGACCGCCGACATGCAGATCGAGGAAGGCACGGCGATCGATTTTGCGCGATTCGTGCATCCGCGCGTCGAGCCCGAAATTGCCTTCGTTCTGAAGCGATCGCTCGACGGCGACGTGACAGCGCCACAGGCGTTGGCCGCTGTCGAGGCCGTCGCGCCCGCGCTCGAAATCATCGACTCGCGCTACAAGGACTTCAAGTTCACGTTGCCGGAAGTGATAGCGGACAACGCGTCGTCGAGCGGCTTCGTCATCGGTCCGTGGTGCGATCCTCATGTCGACCTGTCGAATCTTGGCCTCACGCTGAATATTGACGGACGCGTCGTGCAGGTGGGGTCGACCGCGGCATTGCTCGGCCATCCGTTGCGTTCGCTGGTTGCCGCTGCCCGGCTTTCAGCGCGCGCGGGCGAACCGCTGCAAGCCGGATGGGTCGTGATGGCCGGCGGCGCGACGCCGGCCGAATGGATCAAGCCGGGACAGCATGTGTCGGTCGATATCGAACGACTGGGCAGTGCGTGCTTCGACGTCAGGAACTGACGCGGTGCACGCGTTCTCGCGAACGCTCGCGGATAGTCGAATTGAGCATCCGGTGCGGCTGGCGTGTCGCCGCCCGCACTACCTGCGGACAGCGCTGTTCGGTTGGCCGTGCAGTCACATTGGGGAGTCGCAGATGAATGACAGGGTGAAGGTCGCGATCATCGGTCCCGGCAATATCGGCACCGATCTGATGATCAAGATAATGCGAAACAGCAGGCATCTGAAAATGGGCGCCATGGTCGGCGTCGATCCGAATTCGGAAGGGTTGGCGCGGGCGGCGCGCATGGACGTGGCGACGACGGCGGATGGCATCGACGGCTTGCTGCGGCTGGATGTATTCAAGGAAATCGATATCGTTTTCGATGCGACGTCGGCGGGCGCGCACGGACGTCACAATGAACTGCTGCAGGCGCACGGGGTTCAGGTGATCGACCTGACGCCTGCCGCGATCGGCCCGTATGTGGTCCCGTCGATCAATCTGGAAGCAGAAAGCGCGACAAACATGAACATGGTCACCTGCGGCGGGCAGGCCACGATTCCGATCGTCGCCGCTGTTTCGCGCGTGGCCAAGGTGCACTACGCGGAGATCGTCGCGTCGATCTCCAGCCGGTCCGCCGGCCCGGGAACGCGCGCGAATATCGACGAATTCACCGAAACGACGCGGGCCGCGATCGAAAAGCTCGGCGGCGCCGAGCGCGGTAAGGCGATTATCGTTCTCAATCCGGCGGAGCCGCCGTTGATCATGCGCGACACCGTGTTCGTGCTGTCGGACAACGCGGAGCCGGCGGCTGTCGAGGCCAGTATTGCCGAGATGGTCGGACGCGTGCAGGAATACGTCCCGGGTTATCGCCTGAAGCAGTCGGTGCAATTCGACGTAGTGCCGCCGGACAGGCCGCTCAACGTGCCGGGCATCGGGCCGCGGCACGGCTTGAAGACATCGGTGTTTCTCGAGGTAGAAGGCGCTGCGCACTATTTGCCTTCGTATGCAGGCAACCTCGACATCATGACGTCGGCGGCACTCGCCTGCGGCGACATGATGGCCCGGCGCCGGATGGCCGCCGGCATCGCTCGCGGCTTCAAGGAGACGACGCAATGACTTCAGCAGAAAAGAAGCTTTACATCTCGGACGTGACGTTGCGCGACGGCAGCCATGCGATCCGTCATCAATACGGCATCGACCATGTCAGGGCGATTGCCGCAGCGCTCGACGATGCCGGCGTCGACAGCATCGAGGTCGCTCACGGCGATGGCCTCCAGGGATCGAGCTTCAACTACGGATTCGGCGCCCATACCGACGTCGAGTGGATTGCAGCCGCTGCGGAAAGCGTCAAGCGGGCGAAGATCGCCACGCTGCTGATTCCCGGCATCGGAACCACCCATGATCTACGGCAGGCGTTCGATGCAGGCGCACGCGTCGTGCGCGTGGCAACGCATTGCACGGAAGCCGATGTATCGCGCCAGCATCTCGACTTTGCGCGCGAACTCGGTATGGATGCGGTGGGTTTTCTGATGATGAGCCACATGACGACCCCGCAGAAGCTGGCTGAGCAGGCGAAAATGATGGAAACGTTCGGCGCCACCTGCGTTTATGTGGTCGATTCCGGTGGTGCGCTCGGCATGAACGAGATCCGCGACAGGTTCCGTGCCCTCAAAGCGGTATTGAAAGCCGACACGCAAACCGGAATGCACGCGCATCACAACCTGAGCCTCGGCGTGGCCAACTCGCTGGTTGCCGTGGAGGAGGGATGCGATCGCATCGATGCGAGCCTGGCCGGCATGGGCGCGGGCGCGGGCAATGCGCCGCTCGAAGTGTTCATTGCGGCGGCACAGCGACAGGGCTGGAATCATGGCTGCGATTTGTACCGGCTCATGGACGCGGCCGACGATCTTGTCCGGCCGCTTCAGGATCGGCCGGTACGTGTCGACCGCGAAACGCTCGCGCTCGGTTTCGCCGGCGTTTATTCGAGCTTCCTGCGTCATGCGGAAGTCGCCGCCAGCAAATACGGGCTGAAGACCGTCGACATTCTGGTCGAACTGGGCAGACGCAAGATGGTCGGCGGCCAGGAAGACATGATCGTCGATGTCGCGCTGGATCTGTTAAAGCGGCGACAGCCGGCCACGAGCGATGCGCAGTGAGCCGTCGTGGCGGCGGCGTTGCCTTGTGTTTCTTCCACAGTCGCAGCGAGTGACTGCGACTCGATTCTGGTGAACCACCATGCGAACCCTGTCGGCTTCCCGTCAGCATCAACCGCTGGTCTATCGGTTGAATATCGGTGCAGTCAAAGTGACCGTCATCGCCGAGTCGGTCGCGCCGCTGCTGCGATGGCAAGAACTCTATCCCGACGCGACGGAGCAGTCCGTATCGGCATCCGTCGTTAGCACCGATCGCAAGCTCTACGACGTCGGCAGCGGGCGGCTGGTCATCGCTATCCAGGGCTTTCTGATTGAAAGCGGCCGTACCACGCTGATGGTCGACACTTGCGTCGGCGACTGCAAGGCCAGGGCGCGAGTCGAATTCAATGAAGCCCGTTTCGGCTGGCTGAGCCGGCTGCAGGCGGCCGGCATCCGCGCCGAGGACGTCGACAGGGTGCTTTCCACGCATCTGCACGTCGATCATGTCGGCTGCAACACCTACTACGCTGACGGCAGGTGGCGCCCCACGTTTCCCAACGCGCGCTACCTGTTCGTCAACGAGGAATTCGAGTTTTGGTCGAGCAAGCTGGCGAGATCGCCGCTGGAGAGAACCGGCGACTACATCGGCGACAGCGTATTGCCGCTTTTCGACGCCGGACTCGCCGATATGGTCGATTCGCGACATGTCATCGATTCGTCCATTCGCTTGATTCCTCTGCCCGGACATACGCCCGGTCATGTCGGCGTCTGCATCGAAAGCAATCGCGAGCGAGCGATTATTTCCGGCGACCTGTTTCATACGGCGCTGCAATTCGAAAATCCGGACTGGAGCACGAGGTTTTGTGTCGATCCCGAACAATCGCGTCGATCCAGGCGAGCGTTCTTCGAAGCACATGCCGACACCGATACACTGATTTTGCCGGCGCACTTTCCCTATCCGTGTGCGGGGTTCATTTGCCGCGAGGGGCGTGGCTACGCATTTCGATTTATCGGTTCAGAGAAGATATCGACAGTACTCTAGCCCGGCGCGGTGTTGTTCGATGAACTGGACGCGGAGCGGCGGTGTCGATGCGCAACGGCCGACATGGCCGACCGGCTCCGTCGATCGCTGCGTGGCCGCCACCATCGACCTGTATTGCCGGCGAGCAGCCGGCGGATGCCGAGGACGTAGCTCCGCGTCGGCTGGCTATCTGCCCCGCCCCAGAGACAGCTTTTCCAGCAGCACCTTCACGTCCACCGGCTTCGGCAAATGATCGTCGAAGCCGGCGGCAATTGCGGCGTCCCGATCGTGTATCGACGCGAGGCCCGTCAGGGCCAGCGCGTAGATGCGCCGTCGGCCGCCTTCGCGACTGCGCACGTCGCGCAGCAGTGCATGGCCGTCGGCGCCGGGCATGGCGAGATCGCTGACGAGAATATCGAAAGAGCCGGCAGCGAGACAAGCGAGCGCTTCTTTCGCACCGGAAGCGATCTGCACTTGCGCGCCGAGCCCGCGCAGCAAGTGCGCCAACGGCTCCTGGGCCGGCACGTCGTCGTCGACGAGCAGCACCGACAGGCCGTCGAGCCGTGCCGATTCCGCGGGTGCAGCAGCGACGGTTCCCTCTTCGGTCGCGGCGGTCTGCAGCAACGGTATGCGAACCGTCAGCCTGGTACCGCGACCTTCGCCCTCGCTGCTGGCGGTCACCGTGCCCCCGTGCGCCGTCACGAGATGCTTGACGATCGAGAGGCCCAGGCCAAGGCCGCCATACTGGCGCGTGCGACTGGTGTCGGACTGCATGAAACGGTCGAACAGACGCGGCAGCAATTCCGGTTTGACGCCGATGCCGTTGTCGGCGACCGAGAGCTCGATGAGTGCACCGAGACGCGTCAGCGCGACCTCCACGCGGCCGCCTTGCGGCGTGAACTTCAGCGCATTGCCGATCAGGTTGGAGGCGACCTGCTGCAGACGACGCGCGTCGCCGCTGACGACCGCCTGGCTTTGCAATCCCGACGTCGCGAGCATGATCTCCTTTTTGGCCGCCACCGGGCGATGGCTTTCCACCACGGTGCGTACGGCCGCTGCAAAGTCGACCGGCTTCGAATCGAGCGAGAACCGTCCCGACGAGATGCGCGAGACGTCCAGCAAATCGTCGATCAGTTCGGCCTGCAGCTGACAATGCCGCAGAATGGTCGTGACCGCGCGCTGACTCATTTGCTCGTCGGTCGGCATGCCGCGCTCGCTTGCCGTCATGAGCACGGCCGCCCAGCTGGAGATCACGTTCAGCGGTGCGCGCAGCTCGTGCGATACGAGGGCGAGAAAGTTGTCCTTCGCGGTATTGGCCCGTTCCGCATCGAGTTGCGCGGACTGCGCGGTGCCGAGCGCGCTTTTGAGCTGATGGATGTCCTGGAAGGCGAGTACGGCGCCGTCGATGCGATCGTCGGCCGTGCGATAGGCACGCACGTTGACGAGCCACCATCGGCCTTCGCTGTCCTGATACTCGTGCTCTACATCCGCCAATCCCTGCACGGCCGACTGCACGACGCGTTCGAGGTCGACCGCCGAGAACAGGCTGTTCAACTGCGCCAGCGGTTGTCCTACGCTGTCGTCCGGCAATCCGAACAGCGCTTGCGCCTGCGGCGAAAAATGTCGAAGGCGCAACTGCCGATCCAGCACGACGACCGGTAGCGGGATGCCTTCGACCAGATTGCTCAGATCGTCGTTGACGCGGTCGAGTTGCTCGTTGCGCGATTTCAGCTCGTCGTTCAGCGACGCAAGCTCCTGATTGGCCGACTCGAGTTCCTGCTTGGCCAGCAGCAGTTCTTCGTTCGCGCTTTGCAGCTCTTCGTTGGTGCTGAGCATTTCCTCGTTGGCCGTGCGCAGTTCCTCATTGGCCGATTCGAATTCGGCGACGACCGTCTTGAGCTGCGCTTGCGTGGCCTCGAGTTCGTCGGACAGCGTGGTGACCGTGCGCTCGAGTTCCTGAACGCGGCTGTGCGGCGAGCCCGTATTCGTGTTCTGTGGCGCGGGTGCGTCGTCGGGCAATCGTTCCAGCGTGACCAGATAGTGCGGCACCAGGTCCTCGGCGGCCAGCGGCAGGACTTCCAGCGCGAAATGCGTGTCGCCGAGCGCGACGCGCTCGCGCCGCACAGGTTGGCCCGTCCGCTTGGCCTCGATCAGCGCGGTGCGCACCGTGACGTTGAGCTCGGGCTGCAACAAGCGCGGCAGAGCAAGCGACGCCTCGCCGCTCGCCGGCGCGACGAAACCCGACACGTCGCCGCGAAAGTGCACGACGTCGCCTTTGTCGTCGACGACGAAACCCGGTGGCGCATAGCGCTCGAGCGCGGTGCGGTTGGCCGCCTCGAGAACGGGATCGGCCTGCTGCGCGCGCCGCGCCGGCGGCGCAGTGCCCTGGCTCGCCCACGGACGCAGTGCATCGATCGGGAACGCGCCTTGCTGCCGCTTGGCCGCCGGCACCTTGCGGTACAGATGCGGCGCGCCGGCGTGCTCGAAACCGTCGGCACCCGACACGGTCTCGGCGCGGCCGAGCAGCAGAAATCCGTCGGGCCGGCAGGCGTAGTGCAACACCTCCAGCACGTGCTGTTGTGCCTCCTTGCGCAGGTAGATCAGCAGATTGCGACAGCTGATCAGGTCCATGCCCGAGAAAGGCGCGTGGGTCAGCACGTTGTGCCGCGCGAACACGCACATTTCGCGAATCGCCTTGCGCACCACATAGCCGCCCGACGTGGCGGCGAACGTTCTTTCACGAAACGCCTCCGGCACGTCGTCCACCGACGCCAGGCTGTAGCGGCCGGCCCGCGCAATTTCGATCGATGCCTCGTTGATGTCGGTGCCGAAGATCTGCACGCGGCGATGCAGCGCGTCGCGATCGAGTGCCTCCCTCAGCAGCGTCGCGATGGTGTAGACCTCCTCGCCGGTCGAGCAGGCGGGCACCCAGACGCGGATCGGGTCGTGCTTCAGTTCCAGCAGCGCGGGAATGACCGACTGCCGCAGCACGTTGACGAACTCCGCGTCGCGAAAGAAGGCCGTGACGCCGATCAGGATGTCGTCGCGCAGCGCCTCTGCCTCCCGCGCATCGCTGCGCAGCAGCTGCAGGTAGGCATCCACGTCCCGATCCTTTTGCAGCAGCACGCGGCGCAGGAAGCGGCGGCGTAGGTTGACGTCCTTGACGTAGGCGAGGTTGATGCCGGTTTTTTGCTGAACAATGGAGATGGCCGTGCCGAGCGCGTCGTCGTCGGCCGTCTGCGCATCGGCCGCGTCCGCGCTGCGGGCAGGATCGCCGAAGCGCCGCACCAGGCACGGGGCGATGTCCTCGGGCGACAGCACTTCGTCGACCAAACCCGTGTCGATCGCCGCTGTCGGCATACCCTGATGAGCAGCCGTTTGCGGCTGCTGTGCGATGACGAAGCCGCCGGAAGCCTTCAGGTCCACCAGTCCGCCTGCACCGTCCTGCCCGGTGCCCGAGAGGATCGCTGCCGCACCGTTGACGTCGGGATCCTGCGCGAGCGACGCCAGGCACGCGTCGATCGGCAAGTTGAGTCCGGCCTGTCTGCGCGTCAATCGGAAATGGCCGTCCAGTGCAATCACGCCCGCGTTTTCAGGCAGCACGTATATGCGGTCATGCTCCATCTTGCGCAGATGGACGAGCTTTTCGACCGGCATGCGTGCATCTGCCTGCAGGATGTCGGGCAGCCGGCTCTCCTCCTTCGGATCGAGGTGCGTGATGACGAGCACCGCGAAGCCGGGATCGCTCGGCAGCGCGGCGACGATCGCGCGCAACGGGTCGAGGCTGCCAGCCGATCCTCCCAGCACGACGAGCTTCAACTGTTCCGACAAAATCGCCCCCACGGCCAACTCCTGCTCATTGTATTAGCGTGGGTCGCAGTGTATCGCCGCCCTGTGCGCGCATCAACGGCCGTTCGGCTGCGGTTGCATGCCATCGCGGTACACGCACGGTGGGGCTGGCACATGGACGACTTACGCGGCACACTACCGATTCGCTGCAGGCCTTGGCCTGCAGTTGCATTTCTGTAAGCGAAGAAGCGGACCGTGACGCCCGGACAGTTTCGAATCGGCTAGCGTACGGCCGGCGCTCGCGCCCGGGACGACGGCCAAGTCCCGCCATCGGGCAATCGATCGAGCACGCCTGCGGACCTGAGAGCGAGAACAGATGACGACCTACCTATTGCCGCATCCGGTGGAATCCGCCGAGCAAGCGCGCGACAGACTCGAGCGCGCCGTCGACGCCGCCGAACTCGGCACCTTCTATTGCCCGTTGCCGCTCGACCGGCTGTTCTGGAATGCGCGCTGCAAGGTGCACTTCTGGCTGGACCCCGATACGCCGGACGACGAAATCGATATCGACACCTTCTACCGGATCCTGCACGCGGACGATCGCGCAAGCGTGCGCGCCGCGGTCGACGCCGCCGTGACGCACGGCGGCTTGTTCGATATCGAGTATCGAACGGTCTCTGCGCGTGGCGACGTCCGCTGGCTCAGGGCCAAGGGAAGTGCGCACGTCGGCGCCGACGGGCGCCCGGTCCGGCTCGACGGCATTACGATCGACATTTCGGCGCAAAAGCGGCTGGAGCGCGAGCGCGACGCGCTGATCGAGAGCGAACGTGTCCAGCGATTCGCCGCACAAAGCGCGAGCGGGTCGAAGGATGCCTTCATTGCCGCGGTGTCGCATGAGCTCAGAGCGCCGTCGACAGCCATCCTCGGATGGGCGGACATGCTCGGCGACGCAGCCGACGACCCGGCGGTCGTCCGGGAGGGTGTCGCCGTCATCCGCCGAAATATCCTCGCGCTGACGCGATTGGTCGACGACCTGCTGGACGCGAGCCGCTTGGGGCAGGGCAAGTTCGCGATCGAGTCGGCGCCCGTGTCGATCGCCGAATGCCTGAACGCCGCATTGCAGGACGTCGTGCCTATTGCCGAAACGAAAGGCGTGCGGATTGCCGAGCCGTGTGCGGGCGACGGCCTCGTGTCGGGCGACGCAGCGAGGCTCGAGCAGGTCTTTCGCAATCTGCTCGACAACGCGTTGAAGCATACGCAGAGCGGAGGACAAATCATGCCGTCGCTCGTCGTCGGTCCGGATACGGTCCAGGTCCGTATCGCGGACACGGGCGCCGGCATACCTGCCGATCGGCTCGAACAGATATTCGAACCGTTCCTGCAGATACGCAATCCATTGCATGCGCAAGCAGGCGGCCTTGGCCTCGGTCTTTCCATCGCGCGCAGCATCGTGGTCATGCACGGAGGCGAGATCACGGCGTGCAGCGACGGGCCGGGCAAAGGCGCAACGTTTACCGTGACGTTGCCGCGGCTCGCGCAAGCGGGACATCGGGAACGGTTCTTGCGCGACGCCGCGCCGAGCGACACGTCGATCGAGGGCAGCGACATACTGCTGGTCGAGGACGATGCCGATGCGCGCGATGCGCTCGCGACGATCCTGCGCCTGAAGCGCGCCGTGGTCCGCACGGCAAGCTCGGCCGAGGAGGCGCGCCTCGCAATCCGCGGCGGTGTGCCCGACCTGATCGTGTGCGATCTCACGATGCCTGAAGAGACCGGAATCGACTTCGCAAGAACGCTTCGCCGGGACGGTATCGATATTCCGATGATCGCGCTCACAGGCCACGCGCGGGAAGAGGACATGCGCATGGCGACGGAGGCCGGCTTCGACGCGTACCTGACCAAACCGATCGATACGGCGCATCTTGTCGCGGCGATCGAAAAGCTCGTGCACCGCTGAAAGCGCGGGATACGCGATGCATCGGCCGCCGTCGGTGTCGGCGCCCCGTATCGGCACGCTCGCGACCGGGAAGGCGGGTGACGATGACGGTCTCGTCGAGGACGGCGAAGCGGCCGTCGCACTATCGTCGGCGACCGAAAATCGCAACTGGCCGATACCCGCGGGCCGCCGCGGCACTTGTCGTCGGCCGGTCGCTCAGGCAGTCGGTTCGAATTGCGTGACCTTGTTGCGCCCCGTGGCTTTGGCGTAATAGAGCGCTTCGTCGGCAGCCTTGATGATCGCGTCGGGTTCGACGTCCTGCTCGGGTTTCCAGCTCGCCAGGCCGATGCTCGCGGTCACGCGTCCGAACTCGCTGCCGACATGTTCGAGTCCCAGTGCGTCGATGGCGATTCGAATCCGTTCGGCAATCTGCGCGGCGCCGTTCTCCGCCGTATCGGGCAGCAGGACGACGAACTCTTCGCCGCCATAGCGGGCGGCGACGTCCGCGGGCCGGCGAATGTTCTCGCCGATGCAGCGCGCGACCGCGGCGAGGGCATCGTCGCCGGCCTGATGACCGTACGTGTCGTTGTATGCCTTGAAGCGATCGACGTCGACGAAGAGCAACGAAAAGACCGACCGTACTCGACGTGCACGGCGCCATTCGCGATCGAGCACCTCGCCGAAGCTGCGGCGGTTGTTGAGGCCTGTGAGCCCGTCGGTACGCGCGAGCAGGATCAGCTCCGATTCGGCTCGCATCCTGCGCCGCAGCTGCGCGCCGAGCAATACGGAAAGCGCAATGAAGGCAGCGCCGAACGTGGCGACCAGCGCGCCGATCGTGAGCGCGCGACGACGCCATGCCGCGTAAATGTCCTGTTCGGCCTCGGCGACCATCACGATGAGCGGCAGGTTCGGCAATGTCTTGAAGTAATACAGGCGGCGAACGCCGTCGATGGACGACCTCTCGAGAAACGATCCTTCGGGCGCGCTTCGGAAGCGCCGGAACGTGGCGGCCTGGCTGATATCCCGCCCGATCGTATGCAGTTCGTAAGGCTGGCGCATGACCATGATGCCGTCCGTGCCGATCAGGGAAATCGATCCGTGCGGCCCCAGCGCGAGCCCGGCAAACAGCTTGTGGAAATACTCCAGGTTGATCGCGATCAATGCGACGCCGGCGAAGGAGCCGTCCGCGTTCGACACGCGACGGCTCAGCACGATGCTTGGCGTGCCGCCGCGCAGCCGCGATGCGAATGGATCGCTGACGTACAGCCCCACGTCGGCGCGGTCGCGGTGGACGGTGAAATACTTGCGATCCGAGAAGTTGCCGTGGCGCGGCACGTCGCTCTGCGAATCGAGAACGATATTGCCCTGCGCATCGAGGACCAGCATCGAACCGAGATACTGGGCCGTCATCGCGTGGTCGAACAGCACGCCACGGCGAAGCGCAGGCGAAGCCGCCATCACGTCCGGGCGCCGAAGCCCCTGGAGGACGGCCTCCAGCGACAGATTGTAGAGTTCGACGTTGCGCGTGATGTCGCGTTCGGCGACGAGCGCGAGATTGCGGGAAGTCTCGCGTGCCCTGTCCAGCGCATCCTCGCGGCTCTGGAACAGCTGGAGTATGCAAAGCCCCATCAGCGCGAAGGCGATCAGCACGCCCACGGCGACGACATAGTGAGGCGCTGAAGAGCGCGGTTGCATCCGTTTCCTCGTTCTAGAGCGGCGCACGAGCGCCTGTATTGTTCAATTGGCTTTTCCACATACTAAAAAAGGGGCGGGTGCTGCGCAAGCACGAGCGACCCGAACACGTGAAGACTGCCTGCCCGGGATGACCGCGGCATGGCGGCGCGAGTCGCCGCGTCGACCGCCTGCGTCGGCGCGCGACGGCGCTCAAGTTTCCGGCGGACGCACCGATATTCAGCGTATACGCAAGACAGACGGATCGAAGGAGGACCGAAGCATGAACGCAGCCGGCCGATTCAGATACGGAACGATCGCGATGGCGGTATTCGCCGCGTGCGCGCTCGCGCGCGCGGCGGAGCCGTCGATTCCGCTCAAGGTAAGTCTCGTCATTCCGGAAACCTGCACGATCGGACAGGGCGGCCGTACCGCTGCGGGCGCCGAAATGCCGAGCGTGACGTGCACGCACGGCACGCCGTTCGTGCTCACCCGCGTGTCGGCAATGGACGTTCCGGCCGTGCCGCGCCGCGCCGCGAGTGCCGGCGACGCAAGCGCATGGACGGTCACGTTCTGAATGCCGCATCGCGGGCCGACCGTCGCTAGAAGCTGATCGTCGCCGTAATCGTGTCGCTATAGTTGCCGGGGGCCGGCGTCGTCTGGGCCGGCACCGCGCCGTACACGGTCACGGCCTGCGCGTTGCCGGTGCCGACGCCCGTGACGGTCGACGTGCCGCCCGAACCGTCGCCCCATGCGATCGAACGCGCGGCATCCGTATACAGCCCATAGCCGATACTGCCGCCGCCGCCGCTGCGTTGCATCTGTCTGGCCGCGACGTTGCCGCTGCTGCCGCCGTTCAGCGCGATCTTCCACGCATCGCCGTTGGTGCATTGCGCGGTGATTGAACCCGTCGCGGAGAGCGGCTTCGACAGCACGCTGGCCGTGCCGAACGCGACGTTCGTCGCCGTGATGGTGCAGTTGTTGACGACGTTCGCCGTTGCCGTAAACGGGAACGAGCCGCTCGGCGACGTCAGCGACGCACACGTGGGCGCACCGGCCAGATAGAAGCCGACATTCAGCGACGTCGTGTTGCCGCCGAATGTCTGCGAGTAGGCCGTCGTGCTGTTGCCGACGGTGGGCACCGTCGGCTGGTTGGCGGCGATTTGCCCGTAGACCGTGACGGTCGCGCTAGCCGACGTGCCGAGCGCGGGTTTGACGAGCGTGACGGAAGCCGGCGTCGTACCCGAGTAAATGGAGCCCCATGCGACGGAATGGGCGGCATCGAGATAAAGGTCGTACTGCATCGCGTTGCTGCCGTTCACGAGGCTGCGCGGGCTCGTCCCGCCAAGGTTGAGGCATACCAGTACGTTCGGTGTCAGCGTGACGGCCGACCACGTGCACGTGACGTTGACGGTGCCCGTCGCGGCCACCGCTGCCCGAGCGATCGGACTGACCGAGCCGAAGTTCACCGCCGACGCCGTGGCCGTGCAGCTTTCGGCATGCGCGTGACGCGGGACGCCGCACCAGGCGACGAGCGCGACGAGGAGCAGCAGCGCAAGCTTCATTGCGTCGGGCGGCAGGCAAGCGGGCCGACGGTCGGCAGCGTGCCGTCGGCGGGCTGCGTGAACGTGAATTCCGCCGTGCATCGCCGGCTTCCGTAGTCGATCACGAGATGGTTGTCCTCCTTCAGTCCGTCGATGAACGTGAGACCGTCGTAGCCCACGATCGTATTCGCGCCGCTTTCGACGTGGCGCACGCGCGCGCCGGCCGGCAACGGATGGCCGGTGTCGTCGCGGAGCATCACCGACGCCGCCCGGTATCGCGATACGCCGAAACGGGCGACGACGCCCGATTGCGCCTGCGGGACCACCGTCATCGACGTGCGGTCGATGCGCGCGTCGGCCGGCAGTTTCATCGCGTCGATCGCGATCCGGTTGTTCTGGTACGCGTTTAGATCGGGCACGAGCAGATGGCCCGTGCGGTCCGTCGTGCCGATCACGCGATTCTCGTGCAGCACCGGGATGCCGGCGACGCCGTCGGTCGACACGAGCGCGAAGCCGTCGTCGATGCGGCGCGACGGTTGCAGACTGCCGTCCATGAACACGAGCGCACCGTTGACGTCGACCGACGCACCGCTCTGGCGGTCGATGCCTTGTGCCGCCGCGATCACTTCGCCGGCGTGTCCGAGGTAGCGCAACTGGGCCTGTCGATAGGGCACGGCACCCGTGCCGCCCGTCTGTACGCCCCAGCCCCAGCCGCCGCCGTAGTCGGGCGGACGGCTCGCGTCGACCGTGTAGTTGGACTGACCGTTCTGACGGCCGACCGTCGTGTTGATCGACGTGTTGCCGCCGAGCCCGATGTTCAGCGACACGAATGCGCCGCTCGTGCCGTGCTGAGCGAAATCGCGGTACGCGCTGACGGTCACCGATGCGAGATTGCCGAGCCCGAGCGTATAGGACGCCGTACCGATCCGCGCACTGGGACCTTGCGGCAACCGGAAGCCGATATAGCTCAGCGACAGCGTCTGCCGATGCATGAACGGCAGCGCGAGCGTCGCCTGGTCGGTCGCCGACGGCACCGGCGCGCCGTCGCGGGATGCCAGATCGCCATAGCGGCGGAACGCGCGGGTCGTCTGCGCGTTGATCGAGAAACGCGGTTCGATCAACTGATAGCCGACGCTGACCTGGGTGCCCGCGTAGCGGCCCGCGCTGCCCGCGATCGCGCCGCTGACGACGCCGGCGTAGCCCAGTCGCGCGAGCGCGCCGACGCCGACGTTGACGACGCCCGCGGTCGCTTCCGCATGCGCTTCGACGGTGAGCGTGTCGCTCAGGCCGCGACGCGCCGAACCGCTGATCGCGGGGCGTGCGTCGTAGTCGAACGATTGCAGTCCGTAGTTGCGGCGCAGGAAGCCGGCCTCGAACGAGTAGCTCGACAGCCCTGCGGCGAGCATCCGTGTATCGACGTAGAGCGGCACCGATGTCTCGACGGTGCGTCCGAGCGCGTCGCGCGTGATGACGGTCGCCTGACCGGCACCCAGGATGCCCGGCACGTCGTGGATGATGAACGGGCCGCTCGGCACGTTGCCGGTGTACTGCCGCACGTTGTTGATGTACAGGTCGACGGCCGACGGCACGGCGGCGGAGCCCGACAGCGACGGAATCGGAAACGTCACGAGATCGGGCCGCAGTGCGAAGTTGCTGCGCCACTGAAAGCCGCCGAGGCGGACGGACCGCGTCCACGCGAGCGATCCGGAGATCGCGTCGCCGATCTGCGTGGTACTCGCTCGCGCCGGATCCGATCGGCTCCACGACGTATCGAAGCGCGTGTAGCGCCGATGGCCGTTGTAGAAGTACGCGGTCCCGGTGTTGCTGAATACGCCGTTCGCGTCGAAGTAGCGCACGTCCGTATAGAACGAGAATTGCCGTTCGCCGACGGTCTGCGCATACGCCTCGTAGTTGACCGCAATGCCGCGCGACGCCGTGGGCGGCTGGGTAGCGGGCAGTGCTCGGCTGTCTACCGCGTACGGACGGCGCAGCGCGTCGGGCATCTGCAGATCCACCGTCTGACGTGCCGCGTCGTAGCGGTAGCGGAGCCCGGCGATCGTATCGAGATCGACGGTTGCCGTATCGGCGATGCCGAGCCGGTCGGTCGCAAAACCGAGCGTGCGCAGGTCCGCACCGCTCGCCGACAGATGACCGTCGCGTTCGCGGAAATGCGCGAGCAAGGCCGTGCTTTCGCCGTTCACCGAGACCTCGAGGATCACGTCGTGCGCGTCGTCCGCCATGACGAGCGCGGACGTGTCGGCTGCGCGGGCCGCGCCGAACGCCAGCAGGCCGCCGGCCATCATCGCGGCGAGCGTGGCGCGCGGCGAGCGTGGCCGCGCTGCCCGTGCCGCGCGCGACGGCGGTTCGGCATGCGGCGAAGGAGGCGCAACCAGGACGCGCACCGGCGGATCAGCCCGGCGGCTCCACCGCGACGACGGCGCTGACCGGCTGCGAATTCACGGCCGCCCGTATCGTGACGCGACCGCCGAGCGCGACGCCGGGCGGCAGCGGGACGCTCCATTGGCCGGTTCGGCCGGCGAGCGCATAGCCGAGCAGCCCTTGCGTCAACGGATAGGCGCGGCCGTCCGCGGCGACCAGGCGGACCGACGCGAGCTGCGCGCGGCGGCCGCCCGCGTTGCGCACGCGCAGCACCCAGCCGCCGTTGTCGCGCAGTAGCGTCCAGTCGAGTCGAGGCGCGCCGTCGCCGGCCGGTTCGACGAACACGGGAATGGAATAGCGCAGACGAATCGAGACGCCGTTGGTCGGCGCCTCGCCGGGCTGCGGAAGTTCGTCGATCAGCAGTCGGTAGCTCTGCTCTGTATCGGGCGCTGCCCGAGCCGCCCGGACGACGCGAACCAGCTGATCGCCCTGCGTGCCGACCTGGATCAGCGGCGGACTCGCGATCAAGTCCTGCGTGGGTGTCAGCGTGTCGTGCCCGTCCGTCTGATCCCAGCGGAAGACGCGTACCTGGCCGTACACGGGCCGCTCGCCCGGATTGCGCAGCGTGATGCCGGTTGCCGTGTCGTCCGGGCCGAACTCGATCGTCACCGGGGAAATCTGCAGCGACGCAGCATGTGTTGCGCCGTTCGCGCATAGCAGCAGCGCGGCGAGCGTTCGTCGTAATGCGGTCATGCGATGCGAAGCCCGTCAGAAGTAGACGGTCGCCGTGACGGTGGTCTGGTAGGTATCCGGCTTCGGCGTCGCTTGCGCGGGCACCTGGCCGTAGACGGTAAGCGCTTGGGCGGCGCCGGTGCCCGTACCGGCAACGGTGTTGGTGCCCTGCGTATTGCCCCAGATCGTCGTGCGTCCCGCATCCTGATAGAGCTGGAACGCGACGGTGGTCGTCGTGTTGCCGGTCGAGGTGCCGGCCATCAAGCGACTCGCGACGCTCGAACCCGTCACCGTCCCTGCATCGAGCCCGACGTTGTAAGGCGTCGTGTTCGTACAGGTGACATTGAGTGTCGTCTGCTGGTTGATCGCCGTGGCCAGCACGCCGTTCGTGCCGAAATTGAGCGGGTTCGCCGCGATCGTGCAGTTCGGCTGCAGCGTCAACGTGACGGTGAAGGTCGCGGTTGCGGTGCCGTTCGAATAGGTCGCCGCATGCGCCGCACCGCCTAGCATGGCGGCCGACAGTATCCAGAGTCCTGCGATATGGCGGGTTATTTTCATTCATTGCTCCGACGCGAAACGGCAATATCGAAAGGAAGTCGCCGGGCAATTATCAGTTCAATACGACACGTTGCGCAATACCGGAGTAAGTTTCTACGTCGGTCGATTATCGTTTCGGTATATTGTGCAATGCCGGTTTTATTTTCTGAAAGATGTTGAGTAAAATTTTCCAGTCGGTTGCGTGCGTGTGAATGGCAAGCGCAGGCCGGTCCCGCCGTGCCGCACGCGCCGGCCGATTATCCGGACGCGGTTATAAGCAAAATCGAGCGATTTGAAGCGTCCATAGGAATCCACAATCGCCCGAAAATCGGCGGTCGGGAATTGTTACAGGGGCGGTTGTCGATGTCGGCCGCGCGATTCGATATCGAAGAAATGTTTCCGATGTCGCGCGATAACGTCATCTTTTGATAGATTTTCGCGAGCCCGATTATGACCCGAAGTATCGGCGCGATCTGGCGTTTCCCGCGCGTCACGGGAACGCGTCGGGCCGCGACAACGCGCCGGGCACGGGGGCGTTACGGTTTGCCGGGTCGGCTTCGAATCGTTTGGCGCGGCGACGAAAACGGCGCCGACGAGGGCGCGTTCAGGAGGACGAGGCGGAGCCGAGCAACGCCTGAAGGCGTTGTGCGTCGGTCGCGTAACTTTGTTCGAACCCTTCGGCACCGAGCTCGGTCATGAGGCAGCGCCACAGGTCGAACGCGCCGATGGCCGCGCCGAGATGCAGATCGGCCGCGTGACTGCCGCGCGGACGCGTGGCCGCCGCCATCAGATGGTGCTGTATCTCCCGTTCGGCGCAGGTGGTGACCTGAACATAGCTCAGACGATTTTCCATGATGACCAAGTCGGATAGTGACCGGACGAGACTTCAGCAACTCGATGACTGACGCCGATATTATCCGCCGGTGATCGTATCGCGATGTTAAAAGTCGTGACGCACGGCGAGCGCAAGCCGAAGAAACGGCGAGCCGGGCCGGGGCTGCCAAAGTCTACCAGCGGCCGCGCGGGCCGGCGGCGATTTTCGCGATCGGGGTTTGCCCGCGCAGTGCCCGCGCGACGGCCACAACGACGGCGTCACGCGTCGCCGCGTGGCCTTTTAAGCCGCGCATACGCCGCCAGCGCGGCTTGTCGCGAAGCGGCAAGGTCGACCATGGACGCGGGATAGCCGCAGGCTGACAGCGCGGCCGGATGCTTCCACGGCTGGTGCAGCACGTTGGCCGGCAGCGCCGACAACTCCGGGAGCCAGCGCTTGAGATACGCGGCGTCGGGGTCGAACTTGGCGGCTTGCAGATACGGATTGAATACGCGGAAGTACGGTGCGGCATCGGCCCCGCAGCCGGCCACCCATTGCCAGCCCAGCGTGTTGTTCGCCAGGTCTGCATCGACGAGCGTGTCCCAGAACCATCGCGCGCCGTGCCGCCAGTGCCGACGGAGGTTCTTGGTCAGAAAGCTCGCGACCACCATTCTCACGCGATTGTGCATCCAGCCGGTCTGCCAAAGCTGCCGCATGCCGGCATCGACGAGCGGAATGCCGGTACGCCCCTGCTGCCAACGCGCCAAGTCATCATTGTCGTCGGGCGCCCACGCAAAGGTGTCGAAGCGTGCATCGAAGTTGGCGTCGGTCGTGTGCGGGAAATGGTAGAGCAGATGATGCGCAAACTCGCGCCAGCCGAGCTCCCTCAGAAACGGCTCCAGGTCGGGCCGATCGCGGTCGGTCGTCCGCGATGCGCGTTCTTGCAGCGTTCGTAGAATCTGCGTCGGCGTGATCTCGCCGTAATGCAGGTGCGCAGAAAGCCGCGAGGTACCCATGCGGGCCGGCGCGTCGCGCGCGTCGCCGTATTCAGCCAGCGCTTCGTCGACGAACTCCGCCAGACGTTCCCACGCGCCCGCTTCGCCGGGGCGCCACGCCTCGGCCAGTCCCGCGTCCCATCGAACGCGCGGCAGCAGGCCGAGCGCCTCGACGGCAGTCGAATCGTCCGTCGTCATCCATCGGCGAGGCCGTGCTGCCGGTAGCGGATGGCAGTCGGACAAGCTCGTGCGCAGCTTGCGCCAGAAAGGTGTGAAGACGCGATAGGGCTGCCCGGAGTCGGTCGCGACTTTCCAGGGTTCCTGCCAGAGCGCACCGGGGTAGCTATGCGCGGCGACGCCTTGCGCGCGCAACGCGCTTTTCAGCGCCGTATCGCACGCGATGGCAGCCGGCTCGTAGCGGCGCGTCCAGTACACGCACTGTGCGCCGACCGCGCGTGCGAGCGCCGGCACGGCGATCGTCGGGTCGTTCTGCATCACGAGCAATCGCCCGCCTTGCTGCCGAAGTGCTCGATCGAGCGACGTCAGGCTGTGGTGCAGCCACCAGCGGCTCGCCGCACCCGGCGACCAGATCGCGTCCTCATCCGGCGTGTGTACGTAGACGGGCAGCACGGCATCGTGCCGCGCGCATGCCGCCGACAACGCGGGATGATCGGAAAGCCGCAGGTCGCGGCGAAACAGTACGATTGCGACAGACATTCGGATCAGCCGCGCATCATGCCTGCCGTCGAGGCGTTGTCGCCCGGCGGCTGTTCGCTAACGATGCCGTTTTTCCCTTTCGGAGCAGGTTCTGATCGGACCATGATCGAGACATTGTTGTATCGGTTGAGCGCGCAGTTTACCGGGCGTCGCGCGACACGGCGCAGGCATGCGTTCGCGCCGGTCTGCCGCTCGATACGATCGAAGCGGCCGCACGGTGTCGGCGTCGAGCGCGCGGCCAACGCCGTTCACTGCGCCTACGGCTTCATGACCACCTTGATGCAGCCGTCTAGCTTGTCGCGAAACACCTTGTACATGTCCGGCCCTTTCTCGAGCGGGACGGTATGCGTGATGACGAACGACGGATCGAACTGACCGGACCGTATGCGCTCGAGCAGATCGTCGGTCCAGCGGTTGACGTGCGTCTGTCCCATGCGGAATGTCAGTCCCTTGTTCATCGCGGCGCCGAACGGGATCTTGTCGAGCACGCCCGCATACACGCCCGGTATCGAGAGAATGCCCGCCGGGCGGCACACGTAGATCATCTCGCGCAGCACGTGCGGCCGGTCCGTTTCGAGCATCATCGCCTGCTTGACGCGGTCGTAGATCGCGTCCGCGGACCGCGTCGCATGCGACTCCATCCCGACCGCATCGATGCATTTTTCGGGGCCCTTGCCGTGCGTGAGCTCGCCGAGCCGGTCGAGCACGCTTTCCTGCTCGAAATGAATCGGAATCGCGCCGCTTCGCTTTGCCATCTCGAGCCGTTCGGCAACGCGATCGATTACCACCACTTGCCTGGCGCCCAGCAGCAGCGCGCTGCGGATCGCCATCTGGCCGACCGGACCGGCGCCCCACACGGCGACCGTGTCGGTCGGCTCGATCTCGCAATTCACCGCCGCCTGCCAGCCGGTCGGCAGAATATCGCCGAGGAACAGGACTTGTTCGTCGGTCAGGCCGTCCGGTATCCGGATGTGTGTGCGATCCGCAAACGGCACGCGCACGTATTCGGCCTGGCCGCCGGGATAGCCGCCGGTCAGGTGCGAATACCCGAACAGCCCGGCCGTCGTGTGGCCGAACACGCGATCGGCATCGCTTCGGTTGCGATTCGTGCGTTCGCAAACCGAGAAATTGCCGCGGCGACACTGATCGCATTCGCCGCAGAAAATCGTAAACGGCACGACCACGCGATCGCCGATCTTCAGCGATGCGTTGTCCTTGCCGACCTCGACGACTTCGCCCATGAACTCGTGGCCGAGAATGTCGCCGTGCTTCATTGACGGCATCAGGCCATCGAACAGGTGAAGGTCGGATCCGCAGATCGCGCATGCGGACACCTTGACGATCGCATCGCGGCCGCTTTCGATGATCGGGTCGGGAACGGTATCGCAGCGCACGTCGTGCTTGCCATGCCAGCGCAGTGCTCTCATGTTTTCTCCAATGACGGCGGAGCGGAAGCGCCGCCTCGGATGCGCACTCAGCAACGATCGTTCCCTGGGCGATGCCCGACGCATTTCAGACCGACCGCATCGACAGTTCGACGTCCGCACCGAACGGCACGGACAGATAGCCGTTGTGAGGATCGCGTACGCGCGCCAGATAGTCCGGGCAGTAGTCGGCGTTGTCCGCGACGATCAGCGCACCGGCGCGCAATCGACTTTCGACGAGATCCAGCACGTCGTTGTAGAGCGCCTTCGCGCCGTCGAGCAGCAGCAGGTCGATCGATTCCGGCAGGTCGCCGGCCAACGTCTGCAGCGCGTCGCCTTCGCGGATATTGACCAGATCGGCGACACCGCCCGCCGCCAGATGCGCGCGCGCCTTCGCGACCTTCGACGGTTCGAACTCGCTGCCGATCAGCCTGCCGCCGCCGTTGTCGCGCAGCGCCGCGGCCAGGTACAGCGTCGAGAGTCCGAACGACGTGCCGAATTCGACGATATGGCGCGCGTTCGTGCTGCGTGCAAGCTGATACAGCAGCACGCCGGTCTCGCGCGAGACCGGCAGCCACAAATCCTTGAGCTGGCCATAGAGGCTGCGATACTCGGTCTTGCTGCGCATCAGGCGTTCGCGTTCGTCCCGCGAAATGTTCAGTACGGCATGGCTGCCGTCGGCTTGGGCCTGCGCGAACAGGCTGTCGAGCAGCGGAGCGAGCGGTGCGGTGGTGAGAGTCGTCGTCATGACTGTCCTGCGTGAAAGGTTGGGGGTTGGCTCGGGGCAGAAAAACGCGAAGGATCATTCGCGTTGAGCAAAGAATATGACGAACCATTCGCATTGGAAATTCGCATTGGGATTCGCATTTGCGGCGTGACGGGTCACGCGTTGAGATCGCGAAAAATCCGCGCAATACGCCGTTTCAGCGTAGTTCGCGTGCAGCGCGCGACGTGAAGCAGAGGCGAAGGCTCAGGTTTTTGGTCAGGAAATCCGGAGCGGTGTTGCCGGCAAAACGCGATGGGGCAACGCCGAGGCGTCTGCTTGACGGACGATTGAGCAGGAAACCGATACCGCGCTAGTATGCGAACAATCATTCGCATTCGCGGACGCGCCACACCGTCCGATATCGACGCCCCGCGCGATGCACTCACGCACACGACGATCATGACCACACGCCGACGCACGCAAATCGCCTTTCGCAAGCAGCCGCAGCAAGCGCGTTCGACGGAACTCGTCGGCGCGATCCTGCAAGCGGCGGCACAGGTTCTCGCGAAGGAGGGCGCCGCACGTTTCACCACCGCGCGTGTGGCGGAGAAAGCGGGCGTCAGCGTCGGCTCTGTCTATCAGTACTTTCCGAACAAGGCGTCGATCCTGTTTCGCCTGCAGGCCGACGAATGGATGCAGACGACGCGGATGCTCGGCGACATTCTGCAGGACACGCGTACGCCGCCGTTCGATCGGCTGCGCACGCTCGTGCATGCGTTCCTGCGCTCGGAGTGCGACGAGGCGGAGGTTCGCAGCGCGCTCAACGACGCGGCGCCGCTCTATCGGGACAGTCCCGAGGCGCGCAGCGCGCGGGCCGAAGGCAACCGGATGATCGATGCGTTCATGGCCGAAGTGCTGCCGGCCGTGCCGGATGCGACGCGCACGCTGGCGACGGACCTGATTTCGACGACGCTCGGTTCGGTCGGCAGCAGTTTTTCGCGCGTGCGCCGCACGCGTGCGGAGATCCATGCCTATGCGGACGAACTCGCCGACATGCTGTGCGCCTACCTTCGCGCGCTTCGGCGCACGCACAAGCCGCGGGCTTGAGCGTCGCATGCGTCGAGCGTTCGGCCGCAGGCACGCCCCGTAGAAAGCCCCTATTGCGATCTATTGTTTCCAATCAATAATGAATGGCCGGGAAGGTTGTCAAACTGCTTCCCGAAACTATCATTGTCATTCGAGAACGCGGCAACGGAAACGGAGATCCGATATGTCCACCCTGTGCATGCAGGCGCTCGTCCGCGGTAAAACTGTCCAGGTCGTCGTACTGCCCGACGAATCGACGGCAAAGATTTACATCGTCGACGAAGATCATCGTTCGCACCGTCCGCGAACGATGAGTATCCGGCAGTACGTGGAATCGGGAATGTCCGACGAGGACATCGCCCAGCACGTCGTCGACGTCGTGTCGACGTCGATCGAGCAGCTCGAGCGGCTGCGATCTCGCTGATCGACCGAACGCAAACGGCATTGCGCCGCAAATCAGGACATCCCCCGAGCTTTCTTGTAGAACGCCCGTGCTACGCTCCGATGGAGGAGGGCCGGGGATGCCACGTATTCTTGCAATCGGGATATACAGAGTCTTCATTACCGCGATCGCGGTTCGACACGAAACCGGAGAAGTCGCGGGCTATGTCGGACGCATGCGCGTGACGACGCGTTCGGGTGTCGGCAGTGCGGTCGACGTCGCGTATCTGGATTCGATCCGGCATGCGAACGGGCAGTCGTTCGATTCGGAACTGTCCGCGTGCGACTACGTCGAGGAGCTGGCCGTCGCGCGCTACGGCGCGTGCAGTCCGGCGCCGTCGGCGAGCGTGCGGCAGTCCGAGGTCTGACGGATCGCGCGACGCGATCCATACCTGCGTCGTCGCGCGGCGGCGGTGCATGACGACCGCAACCATTCGCAATCCGTTATTGGGAAAAGCACTTAACCGCGGCCGATTGGTTAGCGGATATAGTGGATCCGATCACGGTGGTGCGCCGCTCACGAGTGCGCTGCCGCTAACGTTTGCCGATGGATGTCGTATGAAAAATATAAACGAGAAAGCTACGGGTGCCGCGTTGGGTGTGGCCGCAGGATTGCTGCTCGCAGGTGTCGGATTGAGTCTCGACCTGTTCCAGCGCGCGCTGCACGGCGCGGCCGCCGGCAACGACTTCGTCGCGTCCGGTGTCGCGATGCTCGGCATCTTCCTGTCGGTCTATTCCACACACGAATTGCGGCGAAAACGCCAGCACTGAGCGACGCGGCAGTTCAGCCGCGTGCCGCTCTATCGGCGGCGCACGTGCCGATCAGCAAGTCGTCGACGAGGATCTCGCCCGCGCGGCGGCCCGCGCGGAGCGCCGCGAGGCTGTCCGTGAACAATCGGCCGCCGTCGTCGGCGAGCCGGATCGGCGCCAGCACGCGCGACGGCGTGTCGACGGCGCGTACCTGGACGACCGCGACGAAACCGAATCGCGCGTCGTCCATCGTGTCGGCGTCCGGCGTTTCGTCGAGCCTGAACTCGCAGTCGACATCGATCGTGTAGCCGCGGTACGTGTAGGCACGGGTCATCTGTGCTCCTCGTTCGAGTGGAGGGAGGCGCCGGCGATGCGTACGCGCATCATATCGGTATGTGCCCGGATGCGGATCAGGGAAGCTACCGATGCGCACGCCGCGCCGGCCGGCGCGGCGCAAAAACGTAGCGATCTCTACACGATTGAAGCGGTCGCGACGTGCGACTATGCTGCGGCCATGAACGTTGCCCTCGATTCGTGGCTGCTGCTGATCGTCAGCCTGCCGACCTCCGGTGCGACCGCGCGGATGCGAATCTGGCGCGCGTTGAAGGCCATCGGTTGCGCCGCGCTGCGTGACGGCGCGTACCTGCTGCCGGCGCATGTGGAGCAGGCGTCGCAGCTTCGCGCGCTTGCCGACGATGCGCGCCGCGAAGGCGGACAGTCGTGGCTGCTCGACATCGTCGCCCGCGATGCCGAGCAGAATCGCGCGTTGCGTGCGCTGTTCGATCGCCGCGCGGATTTTGCCGCATGGCGCGCCGAACTCGAGAACGCGCACGACATGCTCGCGAACCTCGGCGCGGACGATCTCGCGCGCCTGAAGCGGCGCCATGCGCGCAGCTATCGCGCGATATGCGAGATCGATTTCTTTCCCGACGACGCGGCCGGCGCCGCCGATGTGCAGTGGCGACACTTTTCCGCCGCGATCGAAACCCGTCTGTCGGCCGGTGAACCGCATCCGGCGGCGGGCGCGATCGCGCGCCGCGACCGTTCGCGCCATCAGGGGCAGCATTGGGCGACGCGCCGGCGTCTGTGGGCCGACCGCGTCGCATGCGCATGGCTGATTCAGCGATTCATCGATCCGCACGCGCGCTTTCTGTGGCTGGACGATCCGGCCGACTGCCCGGCGGATGCGCTGGGCTTCGACTTCGACGGCGCGACGTTTACGCATGTCGGCGGCCTCGTGTCGTTCGAAGTGCTGCTCGCGAGCTTCGGACTCGACGACGATCGCGCGCTCAACCGCATCGCGGCGCTCGTGCATGCGCTGGACGTCGGCGGGACGACCGCGCCGGAAGCGGGCGGCTTCGAGGCGATTCTCGCCGGCGCGCGCATGCGGCTGCCCGACGACGACGCGCTGCTGCGCGAAATGAGTACGGTGCTCGACTCGCTGTATGCGCACCATGCGCACGGCACGCGCGCTTCATCGACATGACGGGCAGGCTTCCATGAACAGGTTTCCGAAAATCGACGCGTGCGACGCGCCGCCGGCTCCGGCCCCCCATGACCGCCCGGCGTACACGCTGGCGCAGATGATCGGCTATTTCGTGCGGCTCGGCACGTTCGGTTTCGGCGGCCCGGTCGCGCTCGTCGGTTACATGCGGCGCGACCTCGTCGACACGCGGCAATGGCTCGCGGAAGCCGACTACAAGGAAGGGCTGGCGCTTGCGCAACTGGCGCCGGGGCCGCTCGCCGCGCAGCTCGCGATCTACCTCGGCTATGTGCATTACCGCATTCTCGGCGCGACGCTCGTCGGCCTCGCGTTCGTGCTGCCGTCGTTCCTGATGGTCGTCGCGCTCGGCTGGGCGTACGCGACGTTCGGCGGCATTGCGTGGATGCATGCCGTGTTCTACGGCGTCGGCGCGGCTGTCGTCGGGATCATCGCGGTCAGTGCGCGCAAGCTCGCGGCCAAATGCGTCGGCCGCGACGTGCTGCTCTGGGCGATCTATCTGATCACGGCCGCGGTGACGGTCGTGACCGAATCGGAGGCGGCATGGCTGTTCGTCGCGGCGGGCGTCGTCGTGTGGCTGCGGCGCGCGCCGCCGCGGTGGTTCCGCGACCGCTCCGCGGGCATCGTGTCGGCCGCCGTGCTACCGGGCGCCGCCGGCGCGACCGCGATGGTCGGCTGGCCGCTGCTGATGCAGCTGGGCGCGTTCTTCGCGAAAGCAGGGGCGTTCGTGTTCGGTTCCGGGCTCGCGATCGTCCCGTTTCTGTATGGCGGTGTCGTGACCGACCATCACTGGCTCAGCGAGCGGCAATTCGTCGACGCGGTCGCCGTCGCGATGATCACGCCGGGGCCCGTCGTGATCACGGTCGGCTTCATCGGCTATCTCGTCGCGGGACTGCCGGGCGCCTGTGTCGCGGCGGCCGCCACATTCCTGCCGTGCTACCTGTTCACGATCCTGCCCGCGCCTTACTTCAAGAAGTACGGGAAGCTGCCGTCGATCCTCGCGTTCGTCGACGGCGTGACGGCCGCGGCGGTCGGTGCGATTACGGGCGCGGTGATCGTGCTTGCGCGCCGGTCGATCTACGATGTGCCGACCGTACTGCTTGCGCTCGCGACGGTTGCGCTGCTGGTCGGCTTCCGCAAGCTGCCCGAGCCGGCGATCGTTGCGGGCGCAGCGGTCGTCGGACTTGTCGTCTATCCGCTGCTTCACCCGTGAAAGCAGAAGGCCCGCGGCATGCGGGCCTTCGAGCGTTCAGCAATTGCCTTTCTTTGCCTGTCCCGGCGGACAGAAACCGTTCCCCGGGCCGCCTTGCGGCGCAACGACAACGGGCGGCCCCGGCACATATGCGACGCAGCCGGCGAGCAGGCCTGCCACGGTCGCTGCGGCAAGCAGCGCGATGATCTGTTTTTTCACTTCGTTCTCCGGTTAGGATCGGAAGGGCCGCGCGGCCCTTCCGACAATGAGGCAGAGTCGTCAGAAAGAAAAGTTGACGTTCGATGGATTCGTCGTCGCATCGACGTTCGCCGACTGCGTCGCGCCGGACTCCGCGTCCGCTTCGATCGTATATCGCGCGGCGGCGGTCGGTGCGGCGGCAAGCGCGACCGGCAGCGAACCCGTGTAGGTGCCGACGACGGGCGCCGCGGTCGGCACCGACAGTGAGTACGCGCCGGTATCCTGGTTTGCGTTGATCGACGTGATTTCGTATGCGTTCGCATCGATCGTCTGGAGCGCACGCACGAACGCGTTGGCGCTCGGCGTGGCCGTTCCGCTGACGGCGCCCATCGTCGACGTCTTCCGCGACTTCGAGCAGGCGGCGCATCGATTCCGACGCAGCGTCGTAGAAGATCTGGCCGGCTTCGGTCGGAACGACGTTGCGGGTCGAGCGCATCGGCAACTGCACGTCGAGCAGGCGTTCGAGATCGCTGATCCGTTTGCTGATCACCGATTTCGACAGGTCGAGCCGGCGCGGGCCTCCGTGATGCTTGCTGTTCGACCGCGAGCAGAAACGCGTGGATGTCGTCGTTGTTCGTCGGAATGCTCGTCGTGCTCACGCTGAAGGAACCGCATCGTGCCGAATCCGTGCGGCCGTGTCGTCGCCGGTCCAGCCGCGACGGCATGCGACGCGCGCGACCGATGCGCTACGCGTCGCCCGCCTCCCAGCCGAGCCCGAGACTTTTCTGCACCGACACGTAGTCCTTGATCAGCTCCGCCTGCGCCGCGATCACGTTCTGCTGCGCCGCGAGCGATTCGCGCTGCGTATCGAGCAGATCGATCATCGACGCGACGCCCGCGCGATAGCGCTCGGTCATCAGCGTCGCCGAATGCGTGGCCGATGCCTGCACCTTGGTCAGTGCGACGACATGGTCGCGCTGGTGCCCGTAGCGCTGCAGCGCGGTATTCGCGTCCTGCAGCGCGCCGAGCACGGCCTTCCGATAGTTTGCATCGGCTTCGTCGCGCGCCGCTTCGGCCGCACGCACGGCGCCGCGCGTGCGGCCGAAATCGAGAATGTTCCACTGCAGATACGGCGCGCCGATCCACGACGCATTCTGCTTGCGGAACAGATGGGCGGGATCGGTCGCGCTGAAGCCGAGATCGCCGAGCAGCGTCACCTTGGGAAAGTAGTCGGCGACATGCTCGCCGATCTGCGCGTTGCTCGACGCGAGCCGCCGCTCGGCCGCGCGAATGTCCGGGCGGCGCTTGAGCAGCGCGGCCGGATCGCCGACCGGCACCGACGCGGGCAGCGTCGGCAACGATGCTGCCTCGGTCGACAGCTCGGCATCGAGTGCGCCCGGCTCACGGCCGGTCAGGATCGCGAGGCGGTCGAGCGATTCGGTGACCTGCGCATCGAGCGGAATCAGCGACGCGCGTGTGTTCTCGACCTGCGTGGTGAGCCGCTCGATTTCTGCGTCGGCCGCGACACCGCGCGCACGGCGCTGCTGCGTGAGCTGGAGCATCTGCTGCTGCAGTTCGGCGGTGCGGCGCGACAGCGCGAGACGCTGCTGGCGGTCGCGCAGATCGACGTACGCGGTTGCGACTTCGGCCGCGATCGACACCTGCGTGTCGGCCAGATCCGCGTCGACCGCGTCGGCCTGCGCGGACGCCGCCTCGATCGCGCGCCGCGTGCCGCCGAACAGATCGATTTCCCAGGTCGCGTCGAAGCCGGCCGAATAGAGCTGCAGCGGGCCCGTGCCGAGCGTCGCCGGTGCGCTGCCCGACTGGCCCGATCCGTTCGACGGCAACAGCGCGCCGACTGTACTGACGTCGGGCTCGCGCATGCGGATCGCCGCGACCGTGGCGGACGCCTTCGGCAGTTCGGCCGCGCGCTGCTGCGCGAGCTGCGCGCGCGCGGCGCGCAATCTCGCCTGTGCGGCATGCAGATCCGGATTGTGCGCGAGCGCGGCGGCGATCAGCGCGTCGAGCCGACGATCGTGCAGCGCATGCCACCATGCGCTCGGCACGGGCGTGCCCGCGTCGATGCCGGTTGCCGGCGCGCGGACGAAGGTCGGCGTGTCGGGCGCGGCGGGCGCACCGCGGTAGTCGGGGCCGACCGTGCAGCCGGCCAGCAGGCACGCGGCCGCACACAGCGCGAGCGCAGGGCGGCGGGGCGGGAAGAGAGGCTTCATCGCGGGTTCAGTGGCCGGACGACATCGGCTGCGGCGTGCGCGGCGTCTTCAGCAGCAGCGCGAGCGGCACGCAGGCGAGCAGCGCGAGTCCCAGCAGGTAGAAGGTTTCGGAATAGGTCATCACGACGGCCTGTATCTGGATCTGCTGCGCGAGTTGGCCGAGCGCGCGCATTTTCGAATAGGCGAGGTCGCCGGTCTGCGCGAACCAGTTCGCTGCGTACGCCGACAATCGCTCCTGCCCGATCGACGCGTTGGCGGTGATCGACTCGCGCAGCGCGGCCGTATGGAACGTCGTGCGCCGGTCGATCACGGTGCCGATGATCGCGAGCCCGATCGAGCCGCCGAGATTGCGCGCCATGTTGTAGAGGCCCGCCGCGTCGCCCGAGTCCTCGCGCGCGACGGCCGCCATCGACGCCTGGTTCAGCGGCATCATCGCGAGCATCTGCGCGACGCCGCGAATCAGCTGCGACCAGACGAAATCGTGGCCGACGCTCTGCGCGGTCAGATCGATGTCGAGCATGCAGCTCAGACAGAACAGCAGCAGCCCGGAGATTACGAGGATGCGGAAGTCGACCTTGCCGAGCAGCCGCGGCAGGATCGGCATCACGAGAAAGGCGGGCAGCCCCGACAGCAGCATGATCGAGCCGGCCTGTTCCGCGTTGTAGCCGGC
The DNA here is from genome assembly GCF_001806955.1 of Burkholderia sp. HMSC10F09. NCBI lineage: Bacteria > Pseudomonadati > Pseudomonadota > Betaproteobacteria > Burkholderiales > Burkholderiaceae > Burkholderia > Burkholderia sp. HMSC10F09. The sequence goes on along the minus strand of NZ_KV786628.1, from coordinate 4,925 downwards.
GACGATCGCAAGGAACTGCGGTAGCAGATACGAGACGCCGTACAGCCCCGCGCCGACCGCCGACACGATCACGATCACGCTCGCGTAGCGCGGATTGCGCATCAGCGACAGCCGCATGATCGGCCGCTTCGCGAAACGCTGCGACAGCGCGATCAGGATCATCCCCGCGAGCGACACGTAGCTCAGCGTGACGATCATCTGCGATTCGAACCAGCGTTCGCGCTGGCCTTCCTCGAGCACGACCGTCAGCGAGCTCAACCCGATCGCGAGGCCCGCGATGCCGAGCCAGTCCGCGTTGAAGAACGTGCTCCACTGAGGCCGGTCCGACGGCAGCCCGAATACGAGCAGCGCCATCAGCAGCAGGCATACCGGCAGATTCAGAAAGAAGCACCAGCTCCAGCTCACGTTCTCCGCGAGCCAGCCTCCGAGCACGGGGCCGAACAGCGGGCCGAGCAGCACGATCAGGCCGAACAGCGTCATCCCGACCGGCAGTTGCGACAGCGGCAGCCGCGTGCGGATGATCGTCTGCGCCGTCGGGATCAACGCGCCGCCGGTGAAGCCCTGGCCGATCCGGCCGACGATCATCATCGCGAGCGAATGCGACCAGCCGCACATCATCGAGAACGCGATGAACAGCGCGGAATTCACGAGCAGGAAGTTACGCAGCCCGAATACGCGCGTGAGCCACGCGGCGAGCGGGATCATCACGATCTCGGACATCAGGTAGCCGGTCGAGATCCACGTGCCCTCGGTGCCCGTCGCGCCGATTTCGCCCTGGATCTGCGGCAGCGCGGAGTTCGTGATCGAGATGTCGAGCGTCGCCATCAACGCACCGAGCGCGCCGGCCGCGACGGCGATCCAGTCGGTCACGCTCGCGCGGCCTTCATGCGGCGGCGCGGGCGGCACGGTGGCAGTCGGCTCAGCCATGACGGTTCTCGTTGCGCGCCGAGCGCGTGTCGACGTCGACCGTCACCGATAGCCCCGGCAGCAGCATGTGCCGCGCGCGCTCGTCCGGTGCGATGCGGATGCGCACCGGCACGCGCTGCACGATCTTCGTGAAGTTGCCGGTCGCGTTCTCCGGCGGCAGCAGCGCGAACTGCGCGCCGGTGCCCGGCGCGAAGCTGTCGACGACGCCCGACAGCGTATCGTCCGGCAGCGCATCGACGTGCAGTTCGACCGGCTGGCCGACACGCATGCGGCCGATCTGCGTTTCCTTGAAGTTCGCGACGAGGTAGATCGCATCGACCGGCACGACCGTCAGCAGCCGCGTGCCGGGCTGCACGTACTGGCCGACGCGTACCGTACGGTCGCCGACGCGCCCGTCGAGCGTTGCGCGCACGGTCGTGTTGTCGAGGTCGAGCCGCGACTGCGCGGCGCTCGCCTGCGCGGCCTCGAGCTGCGCGCGCGCCTGCTGCAGCTGCGCGCCGAACGACGCGATCTGCGTGCGCGCGGCGGCGATCGCGGCGTCGTTGGCGGCGAGCGTCGCGAGCGCCTGGTCGCGCGTGCTCTTCAGTTCGGCGACGCGCTCGCGCGTTTCCGCACCGGTCGCCGCGAGCGGCGCATAGCGCGCGTATTCGTCGCTCGCATGCCGTGCGTTGATCTGCGAGACCTTCGCCTGCGCTTGCGCCTGTTCGAGATTCGCGCGCTGCTGGCTGATCTCGGCCTCGGCGCGCGCGATGTCGGCGCGGCGCGCATCGACGGTTGCGTTCGCCTGATCGAGCGCGACCTGGTAAGGGCGGACGTCGAGCCGCACGAGCGGATCGCCGGCCTTCACCGGCTGGTTGTCGCGCACGTATACGTCGGTCACGTAGCCGGCGACTTTCGGTGCGGCGGTCATGCTGTCCGCCTGCAGATAGGCGTCGTTCGTGCTTTCGATGAAGCGGCCGACGGTCCACCAGCGGGCGAACCATACGGCGCCGCCGATTGCCGCGAGCACGGCGATCGCGAGCAGGATGCGCCGCTTCGAGACGCCGTTGCGCGGCGTTGTTCCGTTTTCCTGACGATCTGCTTTCTGTGGCGGGTCTTGCGGCGTCGACATGTAGGATCCAATTTATTCCGAGCGGAAGAATTATTCCAGTTGATAAAAATGTGTCAAGTAGAATGTCGTTCGATCGAGTGACGAGGAAGGCATGAGCGAAGCGAAGAAGCTGCGGCGTACGTCGACCGGCGGGTATGCGCGCGGCGACGAAACGCGTCAGCGGATCATCGAGGCAGCGATCGAACTGTTCGGCGAGCGCGGATTCGCGGGCGCATCGACGCGGGACATCGCCGCGAAGGCCGGCGTGAACGCGCCCGCGCTGCAGTACTACTTCGAGAACAAGGAAGGCGTGTACCGCGCGTGCGTGGAATCGATCGCCGAACTCGGCTGGGCGGTGTTCGGGCCCGCCGTCGCGCAGGCGCGCGCGGCGCTCGACGCCGATGCGGACGCCGACACGCTGATCGACGCGTTCGTCGACATCCTGACCGTGCTGGCGCAACGGATGTTCACGGTGCCCAAGACGCTGAACCAGCGGATGTTCTTCGCGCGCGAACAAAGCGGTCAGGAGCCGGCGAGCGCGAGCGAGATCTTGCTGAAGCGCATGCGCAAGCCGCTGCACGACGTGACGACCGAACTGATCGCGCGGATTTCGGGACGGCCCGTCGACGATCCCGTGACGCGCCTGCGCGCACTGAGCCTGTTCGGCCAGCTGACGGTGTTCCATGTCGCGCAGCGCTCGGCGCTGCAACTGCTTGGGTGGGAGTCGTTCGATGCGCCGCGTGCGGCGCTGCTCGGCGAGACGGTGGCCGACCAGACGCGTTTGCTGCTGCAGCAGTGGCATGCGCAGCGCGGCGCGAACGACCGGCGTACGCGCACGCCGGCGAAGCGTACGGGAAAGCATGACGCCGCCGCGCCGGCCGCAGCCGACGCGCCACGTGCCCCGACGCGTGCGCGGCGCGCGAAGAAGCCTGACGCGACGTAACGCGCGCTGCGCCGGCGCGCGGCCGGCGCACTAGCGGGCCGCGCTATTGCGCCGGCTTCGGCGCCGACGTCGACGAATCGACCGGCGGCTGTCCGGTCGCGCCGTCGGGCGCGGCGCGTTCGCCGCCGCCGTTTTCATCGCTGCGTTGCCGATCGACGCCGCCATCGCCATCGCCTTCATCTTCACGCCGCGAGCCTGCTGCATACGCGACGAGGCTGCGCTGCGGATCGGCAATGCGGATCCCGCGTTCGCGGAACAGCTGCGCGATGCGGCGGTTGAATTCGCGCTGCACGCCCCAGCGCGCGGAATCTCGGCACTGCATCTGCCCGGCCAGCGCGATCGCCGCACCGTCGACCTGATCGACGCCCCAGTAGCTGAAGTCCGACAGAATGCCGTCGCGATACTGCGGATCGTCGCGCAGCGCGGCGCCGATTTCCTTCAGCGTCGCGACCGCGCGGTCGATGTCCTCGCCGTACGCGATGCTGACCTTGACGGCCGCGTTGCCGAGCCCGCGATTCGTGTTGTTCACCGTCGTGACCGAGCTGAACGGAATCGTATAGAGCGACCCGTCGCCGCCGCGCAGCCGCACCGTGCGAATCGACAGGTATTCGACCGTGCCTGACACGCCGGCGAGCGTCACCCAGTCGCCGACCTGCATCGCGTTCTCCATCAGCAGAAAGATGCCGGTGATGAAGTCCTGCACGAGCTTTTGCGAGCCGAAGCCGAGCGCGACGCCGAAGATGCTCGCGCCGGCGAGCAGCGGCCCGACGTTGACGCCGATCTCGCTGAGGCCCGTCAGCACGACGACGAGCGCGATCATCACGAACAGCAGCGTGCGCAGCATGGGCAGCAGCGTGCGCAGCCGCGCGGCGCGCACGAGGTTGCCCTCTCGCGTCCAGCGCTGCAGCCGCCGCTCGATCGCGATGTTCGCCGCCTCCCAGATGACGAGCGCGACCGCGGCCGCGATCGCGATCGTCGCGAGCGCCGACGCGAGCCGATGGCCGATCGTGCCGCTCTCGAACGCGCGGAATACCGGCACGCCCCACACTTGCAGCAGCAGCGCAACCGTCACGATGGCGATGACGGCCGACACAATGCGGCGCAGCAGCGGGTAGTAGCGGTACGCATGCAGATGGACGAGCGTGCGATCGTCGTCGCGTTCGTGGAACAGCCGCGCGAGCGCGCCGAACACGACGATCGACACCATCCGCATGCCGATCAGCACCGCGATCGAGCGGCCGCCGAGCGCGATCAGCACGCGATAGCCGTTATGGACGTCGAGCGCCCACACGAACCACAGCGCCATCACGATGAATACCGCGACGGGCGCCCACGCGTCGGCGAGCGCATTGCAGACGGCCGCGAGCGTCGGCCGGTCGCTCGCGATCGCGCGGATGCGCGCCGCAACGGGGCGACGGCACTGCAGGATCAGCACCGAGATCATCACGTGCGCGACGAGCGCGACCGCCTTCTGCAGCGCGACGTGACCGGCTTCGGTGAGGCCGAGGTTCGCGGCGATCTCGACCGCGGCCGTGCAGGCGCCGACGACGATCACGATCCGTGCGATCGAGCGCTGCGCGAAGGCGGCCCACGCGTCGCTGATGTGCAGCAGCCGCAGCTGATGCGCGTCGGGCTGGAAGAACAGGCGGCTCACGATCGTCACGAGCCGGCCGATCGCGTAGATATCGATCAGCGCGCCGAGCGCGGCCTCGACCGGCGTGCCGTCGTCGGTGACGAACGACATCATCAGCCCGGCGATGCCGACGAACACGAGCAGCGGCACCGAGCGCAGCAAGAGACTTACGATCGCGCGCGGCATCCGGTGCAGCAGCGTGGTGTGACGGCGCGCGTGGCCGCGCCCGCGTGACGACGACGGTGCGGCGTCCGCTGCATCGGGTGGCGGCGTGTCGCGCGGCGGCGCTGCGTCGTCGGCGCGCGCATCGTCGTCCGACGCAGTCTCGCGCG
>NZ_KV786627.1:0-14984 GCF_001806955.1 Burkholderia sp. HMSC10F09 | reverse complement strand
GCACCGGCGGCGCGAGCGGCGCCAGCGCGGGCAGCACCGGCACGCCGCCTTCGCGGCGGCCCGCGCTCGCCTTCAGCCCGCTGACGAGGCCGGCCACGTACGACCGCTCCGCGTCGGTCAACGGCGGCGGCGCGAAATCGGCCACGCCGAGCGCGGCCGCGAATGCATCGATGTCTGCCATGTCGAATTCCTGGGTAGCGGCGGCCGGCACCGGCGGCGTCGCCGGCGCGCTGCCGACCGCGTCGGCGTCGGCCCGTTGCATCGCCTCGGGCTCAGCCGCGAACGCGCCGGTGTCGACGCGGCGCAGCGCGACCGCGCAGTATTTCAGTTCCGGCTGCTGCGATTCGGCGTCGATCGCGTCGTGCGTAACCGCGTTGATGCAGAGGTCGTCGCCGTACACGTCGTTCCAGTGCATCGGCGCGAAGCACTGGCCGCGCTGGACGCGCTCGGTCACGACGGCCGGCAGCACCGCGCGCCCGCGCGCCGAACGAATTTCGACACCGTCCTTCGCACGCACGCCGAGCGCACGCGCGTCGTCGGGGTGCAGCTCGACGAACGGCCGCGCATTGAGCTTGTTCAGCATCGCGACCTTGCCGGTCTTCGTCATCGTGTGCCACTGGTGCTGCAGCCGGCCGGTGTTCAGCACGATCGGGAACGTATCGTCGGGCAGTTCGGCCGGCGCGACGTGCGGCCGAGCGAAAAAGCGCGCCTTGCCGGACGGTGTCGGAAACGCGAGACGCGGCGTGCGCGCGGCATCGCCCTCGCCTTCGGCCGCGTGTGCGGTGCGCAGCGTCTGACTCACGCCGTCGTTCAGATAGCGCAGCGGATGGCGCTCGCGCGCCGTGCCGGGCGCGACGGGCCATTGCACGGGCCCTTCGCGCAGCACCGCGTGGCTCGCGCCGCGCAGGTCGTAGCCGGTCGCCGGATTCGAAAAGCGCACGATCTCGTCGAACACGTCGGCCGCCGACGCGTAGTCGAACGCGTCCTCGAAGCCCATCGCGCGCGCGACCTCGGCGACGATCCGCCAGTCGGGCAGCGCATCGCCGGGCGGCGCGATCGCCTGCCGCATCAGCGTCATGTTGCGTTCCGAGTTCACCATCACGCCGTCGCCCTCGGCCCACAGCGCACCGGGCAGCAGGATGTCCGCGTAGCGGTTCGTTTCGGTATCGAGAAACGCATCCTGCGCGATCACGAGCTCGGCGGCCTGCAGCGCGGCGATCACGTTCTGGCGATTCGGCACGGTCGCGACCGGGTTGGTGCAGATGATCCAGCACGCCTTCACGTCGCCGGCCTGCATCCGCGCGAACAGGTCGACGGTGCCGCCGCCCGCCTCCGCGCGCAGCGTGCCGTGCGGCACGCGCCACAGATCCTCGACGAACCGGCGGTCCGCTTCCGACAGCGTCGAACGCTGGCCCGGCAGCCCGGGGCCCATGTAGCCCATCTCGCGGCCGCCCATCGCGTTGGGCTGGCCCGTCAGCGAGAACGGGCCGCTGCCGGGCCGGCAGATGCGGCCTGTCGCGAGATGCAGATTGCAGATCGCGTTCGTGTTCCAGACGCCATGCGTGCTCTGGTTGAGCCCCATCGTCCAGCAGCTCGTCCACTCCGGCGCGTCGCCGATCCACTGCGCGGCCGTGCGGATGTCGGCTTCCGCGAGGCCCGTGATCGCGGCGACGCGCTCGGGCGTGTAGTCCGCGAGAAACGCGGGCATCGCGTCCCAGCCTTCGGTGAATTCGCCGATGAACGCGCGATCGATGCGGCCGTTCGCGTGCAGCAGATGGAGCAGCCCGTTCATCAGCGCGAGATCGGTGCCGGGCCGGATCTGCAGGAACAGATCGGCCTTGTCGGCGGTGCCCGTGCGGCGCGGATCGACGACGATCAGCTTCGCGCCGGCCTTCACGCGATCCATCATGCGCAGGAACAGGATCGGATGACAGTCGGCCATGTTCGCGCCGATCACGAAGAACAGGTTCGCGCGATCGAAGTCCTGGTACGAGCCCGGCGGGCCGTCCGCGCCGAGCGACTGCTTGTAGCCGGTGCTCGCGCTCGCCATGCAGAGCCGCGAATTCGACTCGATGTTGTTGGTGCGCACGAAGCCCTTCGCGAGCTTGTTCACGAGGTACTGCGCCTCGATCGACAGCTGCCCCGATACGTAGAACGACAGCGCGTCCGGGCCGTGCGTGTCGAGCACCGCGCGCAGGCGGCGCGCGGTTTCCGCGATCGCGTCGCGCACCGGCAGCGGCACGTGATCTTCGTCGCGCGCACGCCGCACGAATGCGCGGTCGAGCCGCCCGGAGCGGCGTAGCGGGACGTGCGCCGACGAGCCCTTCGTGCAAAGCCGCCCGAAGTTGGCCGGATGATCGGGGTCGCCCGAGACCTTGACGACCTCGCCGTCCTCGACGTGCAGCACCATCCCGCAGCCGACGCCGCAGTACGGGCATACGCTCTTCACGCTGGTGGCGGTCATGCGCGCTCCGCGATGGTCAGGCCGCGACCCACACGTAGCCGTCCTCGACGCGCGACGGATACGCGTTGACCGACTGCTCGGGCGCTTCGACGCATTCGCCGGTGCGCAGGTCGAAGTGGTGCTTGTACAGCGGCGAGGCGACCACCACGCGCTCGCCGAGGCTGCCGATCAGCCCGCGCGACATCACGGCCGCGCGCGAGACCGGATCGACGTTGTCGATCGCGTACACGCCGCCGTCGCCGTGCGCGACGTGGAAGACGGCGACCTGTTCGCCGTTGACGAGGGCGCAGACGCCGGTGTTCGGCACGATGTCGTCGAGTGCGCAGACGCGCGTCCAGGACAGCGGAAGACGATCGTTCATCGGACTCTCCTTGAAGATGACGGTGGCACGGATCAGACGGTTTCGGATTCGGCAACCCGCTCCGCCGCGACGACCGGGATCGCGACGCGTTTGCCGCCGACGCGTTCCTCGCGCGTGGCGGGCCGGATCTGGCCGCGCGTTTCGACGAACGCGATGGTCGTGTCCGGCGCATCGCTGTTGACGAAATGGCGGAAGCGGCGGCGCGTGTCGGGATCGTTGACGGCCTTCTTCCACTCGCACTCGTACGTGTCGACGACGTGCTGCATGTCGGCCTCGAGTTCGGCCGCGATGCCGAGCCGGTCGTGCACGACGACGTCGATCAGGTAGTCGAGGCCGCCTTCGAGGTTGTCGCGCCACACGCTGGTGCGCTGCAGCCGGTCGGCGGTGCGCACGTAGAACATCAGGAAGCGGTCGATATAGCGGATCAGCGTGTCGCGATCGAGATCGGCGGCGAGCAGCTCCGCATGCCGCGGCTTCATCCCGCCGTTGCCGCAGACGTACAGGTTCCAGCCCTTCTCGGTCGCGATGATGCCGACGTCCTTGCCCTGCGCTTCCGCGCATTCGCGCGTGCAGCCCGACACGCCGAACTTGATCTTGTGCGGCGCGCGCAAGCCCTTGTAGCGGTTCTCGATGTCGATCGCGAGCCCGACCGAATCGTCGACGCCGTAGCGGCACCACGTCGAGCCGACGCACGACTTCACGGTGCGCACGGCCTTGCCGTACGCGTGCCCCGATTCGAAGCCGGCCGCGATCAGCTCTTCCCAGATCGACGGCAGCTGCTCGACGCGCGCGCCGAACAGGTCCACGCGCTGGCCGCCGGTGATCTTCGTGTACAGCCCGTACTTCTTCGCGACCTGCCCGACGGCGATCAGCCCTTCGGGCGTGACCTCGCCGCCCGGCATGCGCGGCACGACCGAATACGTGCCGTCGCGCTGGATGTTCGCGAGGTAGTAGTCGTTCGAATCCTGCAGCCCCGCATGCTCCTTCTTCAGCACGAATTCGTTGAAGCACGACGCGAGAATGCCTGCGATCGCCGGCTTGCAGACGTCGCAGCCGAGCCCGCGGCCGTGCTTCGCGAGCAGTTCGTCGAAGGTCCGGATCCGCTCGACGCGCACCAGATGGAACAACTCCTGCCGCGAATACGCAAAGTGCTCGCACAGATGGTTGTTGACGGCGAGCCCTTGCTTCTTCATCTCGGCCTTCATGATCTGCGTGACGAGCGGCACGCAGCCGCCGCACGACGTGCCGGCGCCCGTGCACGACTTCAGCGCGCCGAGACTCGTCGCGCCGTCGTTCACTGCCGCGCAGATCTGCGACTTCGACACGTTGTTGCACGAGCAGATCTGCGCGCCCGCGGGCAGCGCGTCGACGCCGAGCGCAGGTTTCGCCGCGCCGTCCGACGACGGCAGGATCAGGAATTCGGGCTGCTCGGGCAGCTCGATGCGGTTCAGCATCATCTGCAGCAGCGTGCCGTATTCGGTCGCGTCGCCCACCATGACGGCGCCGTGCAGGAACTTGCCGCAGTCGGACACGACGAGCTTCTTGTAGATCTGCCGACGCTCGTCCGCGTACTGATAGGTGCGGCTGCCGGCCGTCGTGCCGTGCGCGTCGCCGATGCTCGCGACGTCGACGCCCATCAGCTTCAGCTTCGTGCTCATGTCGGCGCCCGCAAACACGGCGGTTTCGCCGGTGCGGCCCGCGAGCTGCTTCGCGACCACGCGCGCCATGTCGTAGCCGGGCGCGACGAGCCCGTACACGGTGCCGTTCCACGCCGCGCATTCGCCGATCGCGTAGATGTCGGCATCGCTCGTACGGCACGCGTCGTCGATCGCGACGCCGCCGCGCGGGCCGATCTCGAGCCCGCAGGCGCGCGCCAGTTCGTCGCGTGCACGGATGCCGGCCGAGAACACGATCATGTCGGTGTCGAGATGCGTGCCGTCCGCGAACACCATGCGATGCGTACCCTCCTCGCCGTCGACGATCTCGAGCGTGTTCTTGCCGGTATGGACCGTCACGCCGAGCGCTTCGATCTTCGCGCGCAGCATGCGGCCGCCGCCGTCGTCGACCTGCACAGCCATCAGCCGCGGCGCGAATTCGACGACGTGCGTATCGAGCCCCATGTCGCGCAGCGCCTTCGCGCATTCGAGGCCGAGCAAACCGCCGCCGACCACGACGCCGCGCTTCGCGCGCGCGCCGCACGCCTGCATCGCTTCGAGATCCTCGATCGTCCGGTACACGAAACAGTCCGCGCGATCGTGGCCGGGCACCGGCGGCACGAACGGGCGCGAACCTGTCGCGAGCACGAGCTTGTCGTACGCGAGCGTGTCGCCCGACGCGAGCGTGACCGTGTGTGCGGCGCGGTCGATCGACACGACGCGCGCATTGAGCCGCAGGTCGAACTGCGGATGGCGCGCGAAGAAGCCGGGCTCGACGAGCGAGAGGTCGTCCGCCGATTTGCCCGCGAAGAACTCGGACAGATGCACGCGATCGTAAGCCGGACGCGGCTCCTCGGCGAGCACGGTCGCCTGCACCGCCGCGGTTTCGGCGGCGACGCATTCGAGGAGCTTGTGGCCGACCATCCCGTGGCCGATGACGATGAGTTTCATGATGGCGTTTCCTTCGGTCGATCAGTTCGCGGCGTTCGCGGCAGCGAGTGCGCGGTCGCGCAGCTCGGCCTCGCGCGCCTTGTGTTCTTCGCTAAAGCGCACAGCCATCGCGCACAGCGCAGTTGCCGTGACGGCGAGTCCGAGCAGGCTCAGCGCGTGCTGCACGTCGCCGACGCCCTTCAGCAGGAAGCTCGCGGCGACCGCGCCCACGTTGCCGCCCGCACCGACGATCCCGGCGACGCCGCCGAGCGCCTTGCGGTCGATGAACGGCACGAGCGCATAGGTCGCGCCGCACGCCATGTGCGTGAACAGGCCGAAGGTCAGCATCGCGACGAGCGCGATGCCGACGCTCTGGGCATGCGAGAACCAGATCAGTCCGAGTCCTTCGCCGACGATCAGCGCGCAGAGCAGCGTCGCACGCACGTCGAGGCTGCGGCGCGCGGCGACCTTGTCCGACAGCCAGCCGCCGAGTGCGCGCGCAAACAGCGCGAGCAGCCCGAACAGGCCGGCCGCGAGGCCCGCATCCTTCAGCGACAGATGGAAGTGATCGACGTAGTACAGCGCGGCGATGTTGTGGATGAACACTTCGACGCCGAAGCACGCGCCGTACGTGACGAACAGCATCCACACGCGATAGTTCGCGCACGCGGTAAAGAAGCTCGCCCAGCCGCCCTTCTTGCCGCTGTCGATCGTCACGCCCGCTTTGCGCAGCGCGATGAAGTCGCCTTGCGGGCAGTCCTGCGCATAGCGCCAGTACGCCCATGCCATCGCGAGCATCGCGATGCCGGGCACGACGAGCGCGGCGCGCCATGCCGAATCGTCGCCGAGGCCGAGCATCAGGCCGGCCGCGACGAGCAGCGGCATCAGTGCCTGCGTCGCGCCGGCGCCCGCGTTGCCCCAGCCGGCCGTGGTCGCATTCGCGGTGCCGACGACGTTCGGCGCGAACATCACCGACGTGTGGTACTGCGTGATCACGAAGCCCGCGCCGATCGCGCCGATCCCGAGCCGGCAGATCAGGAACGACAGGTAGTCGTGCGTGAACGACACCGCGAACACCGGAATCGCGCCGAGCACGAGCAGGCCGACGTAGACGCGGCGCGGACCGAAGCGGTCGCACAGCGGGCCGACCACCAGCCGCACCGCAATGGTCGCGGCGACGGCGGCGATGTTAATGTTCGCGACCTGTGCGGCGCTCAGATGGAATTCACGTGCGATCAGCGGCATCAACGGCGCGCACGCGAACCACGCGAAGAAGCAGACGAAGAACGCCATCCACGTCAGATGGAACGCGCGCATCGGCGCGGTGCGGAGGCTGAAGAGATCGATACGGGTAGCTTTGTCGGTCATGTCATCCGCCAAACGAAAAACGGCGTCCTGCGCACACGGTCTCGTTTGTCGAGAGCCGGTGCGTAGGACGCCGTTGCCCATGAAGCCCGTTGCCGGGCGCGTCGGTATTCGGTACTGCGAGCCGGATCGCCGTTGATCCGCCCGGACGCTGTTACGCAAGCGCCGTGCCAATGACGCGGCCAGCGCGCCGCAACGCCCGCCGCGCAAGGCGCGCGCGGCATCGGACCATGCGCGCGGCGGCCGCCTCGACGACGCACGCCGACGCAGCAAGGCACAGATGTGGTGCGATGCAGCACTGAAGCCGTGCGACATCGCGGTGCGCGGCAGCCGCCAACGATGCACGTCGATGCGGCGTCGCGTCGGCTCGCATCGCGCGGCCCTGCACGCGCACCGCACGCTAGCGCCGCCGAGCGCGATGCGCGCGATACCGGTTGGCCCGGATATTGCTGAATCGAGAGCGGACATCGGCAACGACGCCGATGTGCAGTGTCGGAACGAGCGGCCCGTCGATGCGGACGGGCAAATCGGGACAACGGCGTCCGTTGCGTGCGCGGCATCGCCGGGTGCGGCCGTCATATCGGCTGCCGACGCTGCCGCAATGACCGCGTTAAACGACCGCCCGCCCGGGCGGCGATGGAATACGACATGACGACTGGAAAAGTCACGCTGCTGGGCGCCGGGCCCGGCGATCTCGATCTCCTCACGCTGAAGGCCGTGAAAGCGCTGGCGGCCGCCGACGTGCTGCTGCTCGACGATCTCGTCGACGCGCGCATCGTCGAACTCGCGCCGCATGCACGCGTCGTGCGCGTCGGCAAACGCGGCGGCTGCCGCTCGACGCCGCAGGCGTTCATCGAGCGGCTGATGCGCCGCTACGCGTTGCGCGGCGCGCACGTCGTGCGCGTAAAAGGCGGCGATGCATTGCTGTTCGGCCGCGCCGGCGAAGAACTCGCGACGCTGCGCGCCGCCGCGATTCCGGTCGAGATCGTGAACGGCATCTCCTCGGGCTTCGCGGCCGCCGCGAGCCTTGGCGTGTCGCTGACGCACCGCGAGCATTGCCAGGGCGTCACGTTCGTGACCGCGCATCGGCAGGATCACGGCGAGCCCGACTGGGCGCAACTCGCGGCGACCGGCACGACGCTCGCGATCTATATGGGAATGAGCCGCATCGAGCGGATCGCCGCCGGGCTGCTCGCCGCATTGCCCGCGTCGACGCCCGCCGCGGCCGTGCAGTGGGCCGGCACGCCTGCCGAACGGCGCTGGATCGGCACGCTCGGCGCGCTGGCCGACGGCGTCGAAGCGGCAGGGCTCGGCAGCCCCGCCGTGATTCTCGTCGGCGCGGCGATCGGCGAAGCGGGCGCGCTCGCGCTCGATGCCGATCGTGCCGCCGCCCTGTCGCGGGCCGCGTAGCATGCGCGGCGTCATCCCGCCTCTCGTCGAACCCCGCGTGCGGGCTGGCTGCGGCACGCGACGGCGATACGTCGTCGCGTGTCCGATTCCGTCCGCCATCGATCCGCAACCGTTCCCGTTCGTGCAATGAGCTCGCCCGTTCTGTCCGGCCGCTTGCGCGTGCTGCTCGTTACCGACACCGACAAACCGATCGGCGAACTGCGCACGGCGCTCGCGCAGCGCGGCTACGACATGCTCGCCGACGTCGCGACGCCCGCGCGTCTGCCCGCCGCCGTCGAGGAGCAGCGTCCCGACGTCGTGATCATCGATACCGATTCTCCGTCGCGCGACACGCTCGAACAGCTCGCGGTGATGCACGCGACCGCGCCGCGTCCGGTCGTGATGTTCAGTCACGACGCGGATCAGGCGCTGATCCGCGCGGCCGTGGGCGCGGGCGTCAGCGCGTATCTCGTCGAAGGGCTGTCGGCCGAGCGGCTCGCGCCGATCCTCGAAGTCGCGCTCGCGCGCTTCTCGCACGACGATGCGCTGCGTCGCCGGCTCGCCGACGTCGAGCGCGAGCTCGCGGAGCGCAAGCTGATCGACCGCGCGAAGCGCCTGCTGATGGATCAGCGCAGGCTGTCCGAGCACGACGCATACGCGACGCTGCGCAAGCGCGCGATGGATCAGGGGCTGCGCATCGTCGACGTCGCGCGCCAACTGCTCGATGCGTCACCTTCGTCTTCCTCGTCATGAATACTTCGCCCCCCGCAGCGCCCGAACGCTGCCATCTCCGCATCGGCTTCGTCGCGCTCAGCGACGCGGCACCGCTGATCGTCGCGCAGCGCCTGAAGCTCGGCGCGGCGCACGGCCTCACGCTCGAACTGAGCCGCGAGCCGTCGTGGGCCGCCGTGCGCGACAAGCTGCTGAGCGGCGAGCTCGACGCCGCGCATACGCTGTATGGGCTCGTGTGCGGGCTGCAGCTCGGCATCGGCGGCCCGCAGGCCGACATGGCCGCGCTGATGGTGCTGAACCGCAACGGTCAGGCCATCACGTTGTCGCGCACGCTCGCCGACGCCTATCGCGCGCACGGCAGCGTGCGCGACGCGTTCGCGACGCTCGGCCGCAAGCCGCTGCTCGCGCAGACGTTCCCGACCGGCACGCACGCGATGTGGCTGAACGCCTGGCTCGCGTCGCACGACGTCGATCCGCTGCACGACGTGCGCAGCGTCGTGATTCCACCGCCCGAGATGGTCGCCGCGCTCGCCGGCGGCGAACTCGACGGCTTTTGCGCCGGCGAGCCCTGGCATGCCGTGGCCGATGCGTGCGGCGCGGGCCGCACGGTCGCCGTCACCAGCGAGATCTGGCCCGACCATCCGGAGAAGGTGCTCGCGAGCCGGCGCGATTTCGTCGCGCTCTATCCGGCGACGTCGCGCGCGCTGATCCGCACGCTCGTCGACGCGTGCGCCTGGCTCGACAGCGCCGCGCACCGCCGCGAAGCGGCCGACTGGCTCGCGTCGCCGGACGCGCTCGGCGTGCCGGCCCGGCTGATCGCACCGCGCCTGCTCGGCGACTACGGAGCGGGGCCGTTCGCGCAGCCGCCGCTGCCGATCCGCTTCCACGACGGCGGCGCGGTCAACCGGCCCGATCCGCGCGACGGCCGCTGGTTCCTCGCGCAATACCGGCGCTGGGGCATGCTCGATGGGCCGCACGACGACGCGGGCATCGCCGCGGCGATCGCGCAGACCGCGTTGTATGATGCTGCGGTCGCCGAACGCGGCACGACCGGCGCGTGATGCGCCGAACGCGCCGAACGCGCTGCACCGCGCGCCGGCAAGCCGGCATGGGGGCGCGGCCTCACGCGCGTCGTCGCGCAAGTGCAGGCCCGCCACGGCTGGCACGCGCCGCCGCCGTTCGGGACGACGCCGTACCGCCCGCTCCGTCCCCCGATCCGAACCGATGCCGAAACGATCGCGCACGCCGCTCGACGTGCTGCTCACCGAAATCCGCGCCTGCCGCGCATGCGAAGCCGACCTGCCGCTCGGCCCGCGCCCCGTCGTGCGCGCGCACCGCGATGCGCGCATTCTGATCGTCGGCCAGGCGCCCGGCGCGCGGGTCCATGCGAGCGGCATTCCATGGGACGACGCGAGCGGCAAGCGGCTGCGCGACTGGCTCGGCGTCGACGCCGACACGTTCTACGACGACACGCGCTTCGCGATCGTGCCGATGGGCTTCTGCTATCCCGGCCGCGGTGCGAGCGGCGACAATCCGCCGCGTGCCGAATGCGCGCCGCTGTGGCTCGAGCGGCTGCTCGCCGAGCTGCCGTCGATCCGGCTGACGCTGCTGATCGGCCAGTACGCGCAGCGGCATTTCCTGCGCGACACGCGCAAGCCGACGCTGACCGATACCGTCGCCGCATGGCGCGACTACGGTCCCGACGTACTGCCGCTGCCCCATCCTTCGCCGCGCAATCAGGCGTGGTTCAAGCATCATCCGTGGTTCGACGCCGAAGTCATGCCGGAGCTGCGGCGGCGCGTCGCGCCGCTCGTCGCCGGCTGAGCGCGGGCCGCGCGGATTCCGGCCACGCGCGGTTCGCTGTACCATCGCGGCTCCACAGCGTCACGAACCGCAGAATCCGTCATGTCCTCCCCCGCCCCGCCGCGCCTGTACGGGATGCCCGAACGCAGCGACCGGCTCGATTTCTACATCCGCGATCAGGCGTCGCGGCAGGCGATCACCGAGCCGCACCGGCACGCGTATTTCCAGATCCAGTTCAATCTCGGCGGCGACACCGAGCAGCGGATCGGCGGCGTCACGCGGCCGTTTCCGCGCGGCGCGCTCGCGTTCGTGCTGCCGTATCGCGAGCATCTGATTCCGCATCCGGAAGGCGCGCACTTCATCGTGATCAACTTCAGTCAGGCGTTCCTGCGCGCGGATCTCGACGTCGATCCGCTCGATCTCGAGGACGTGCCCGCGCACCGTTTTCCCGAACTGACGCCGTTCCGCTTCCAGGAGCATCTCGATTTCATCCTGACCGGCGACACGTTCGACGAGGCGCGCCGCCTCGCGCTGTGCATGATCGACGCGGACCGCGCGCGCACGTTCGGCTCGACGACGCTGCTGCGCGGCTACCTGCTGCAGCTGATCGGCCTCGTCTGCACGCAGTACGCCGGTGCGCTCGACAAGCTCGCGCAGCGCGGCGCACAGCGCGCGGGCCGGCGCGATGCGCTCGCACGCGTGCTGCGCCACGTGCGCGCGAACCTGACGCGCGAGGATCTGACGCTCGCGGCGACCGCGGAAGCGGCGTTCCTGTCGCCGAACTACCTTGCGCATCTGATCCGCAAGGAAACCGGCAGCACGTTTACCGATCTCGTGACCGAACGCCGGATCGCGCTCGCGCAGTCGCTGCTCGCGCATACGAGCCGACGCATCGCCGACATCGCGCGCTCGGTCGGGTTTCGCGACGAAGGCTATTTCGCGCGGCGGTTTCGCGCGCGTGTCGGGGTGTCGCCGAAGGCGTACCGCGATGCGAACGCGGCGCTGCCGGTCGACGACGACGCGTGAGCGGCCAACGCGTTAGTGGTGCGGGGTTGGCGGGGCGGTCGGCGGGTGGCGGCGAGTCTCGGACCGCGGGCGGGCGATCGGTGCGGTTGCCGCATGTCGCGTGCTGTTCGGCGATTTTGATTTTCTGACTTGCGCCTTTCGCGGGTCGCCACTCGCCGGTCACCATTGGCCTGCCGCTTTCGCGCTTTCCGCCTTTCGCCTTTCGCGCTTTCCGCCTTTCGCTTTCCGCCTTTCGCTTTCCGCCTTTCACCGCCCGCTTTCCACTTCCTGGTTTCCGCTCCCCGCCCCGCGCGCGTAGTTTTGTCCCGGTAAACCGCAAATGCGTCGCATCCGGTCGCGCGCGGCTCGGGTATCGTTCAGGCATGCCGGCCCGCGCGTCGCGCGCGCCGCTGTCCGTCTTTCTGTCGAACGAGGCCATCCGATGTCCGAAACCGTCATCGACGCTCCCGAGCGTCCTTCCGTCGAAGTCGATCAGTCGTCCGCGCGCTTTCCGCTGCGCCGCGTATTCTGCGTCGGCCGCAACTATGCGGATCACGCGCGCGAAATGGGCGCCGATCCCGACCGCGAACCGCCGTTCTTCTTCATGAAGCCCGCCGACGCGATCGTGCCCGCGCGCGGCACGGTGCCGTATCCGCCGCTGACGCAGGACCTGCATCACGAAATCGAGCTGGTCGTCGCGATCGGCACCGGCGGCCGGTCGATCGACCCCGCGAACGCGCTGTCGCACGTGTGGGGCTACGGCGTCGGCGTCGACCTGACGCGCCGCGACCTGCAGGCCGAAGCGAAGAAGCTGAGCCGTCCGTGGGACTGGGCAAAAGGCTTCGACGCGTCGGGCCCCGTGACTGCATTGCGCCCCGCATCGGCGATCGGTCATCCGGCGACCGGCCGAATCTGGCTCGCGGTGAACGGCGACACGCGCCAGCAAGGCGATCTCGCCGACATGATCTGGGGCATCCCGGACGTGATCGCCTATGTGTCGCGCTCGGTCGAGCTGAAGGCCGGCGACCTGATCTTCACCGGCACGCCGGCCGGCGTCGGCGCGCTGCAGCCGGGCGATCGCGTGACGGGCGGCGTCGACGGCGTCGCGACATTCGAGTTCACGGTCGGCGTGAAGCCTTAAGCGCTGTGCACGCACGTCGCCGATGCGAATCGGTTGCGTGCGCAATGAACTTGCCGCGGCGTGTGCGTAGCCGATTGCGGGGCATACCGCGGCACCCTTCCGGACGTGTTTCAAGTACGGCGCGATTGCGTTCGCGCTGGCTGTGTCGCGCACATCGAACGCGCGCACGGCACGCGGCGGGCGACGAGGCCGAAGCAACAACCGCATGCGGCTGCGGCTTTCGCCCTTGAAGCGCCTCACGCGGAAATCGGCAAGCGTCGTCACCTGCCAAGCGGCGTCACTCCGCCGCGATCGCATCTGCGCCGGCCGCGTCGCGCGCATCGAACGACCGCACACAGCACGCGGCGAGCAGCGCCGCCGCCGCGGACAGCAGCATCATTGCAAGCGGCGCATAGGCGGCATTACGCGGCGTCACGACCGCGCTCGTCAACGACGACAGCGCAGCGCCGCCCGCGATCGTCATCGCGCCGGCAAGCCCGGACGCGCTCCCGGACAGCTCCGGTCGCACCGACAGCGCGCCCGCATGCGCGCCGGGGTTCGTGAACCCGTTGCCGAGCCCGACCAGCACGCACGGCCCGAACCACGCAGCCGCATGCGTTGCGCCGCCGACCTGGAGCGCCAGGGCGATCAGTGGCCCCGCGCACGCGACGATGCGGCCATACAGAATCGTCGTCGCGAGCGGATAGCGATGCGCGACGCGGCCCGCAAGAAAGCTGCCGCATACGAAACCGGCCGTGATCGTCCCCATGCAGACGCCGAGTTCGGCCGGCGCGATCGCGAACACCGCGCGGGCCGCGAGCGGCGCGCCGGCGAGGAACGCGTAGAACGTACCGGTCGAAAACGCCATGCACAGCACATACGCCCAGAAGCGGCGCGCGCGGAGCAGCGCCGGATACGCGCGGAACTGGTGGGCGAGCGTCGGCGACCGGTTCGTATGGGTTTCGGCGAAATCTAACATACACCACGCGCACAGTGCGACGCCGACGGCGCCGAGTAGCCAGAAGTTCGCGCGCCAGCCGGCCGCCTGTTCGAGCGCGCCGCCGAGCGTCGGGCCGATCATCGGCGCGAACGCGGCCGCCATCGCCGCATAACCGATCCGGCTCGCCGCGCGGCCGCCGCCGGCGGCGTCGCGGATCGTCGCCATCGAGACCGGATACACCGACGTGATCGCGGCCTGCATCAACCGGCACGCGAGAAACGTGCGGATGTCGGTCGCCAGCGCGCAGCCGATTGCGCCGAGCGTGAACACGCCGACGCTCGTCAGCACGATCGGGCGCCGCCCGAAGCGGTCCGATAGCGGCCCCATCAGCAATTCGAGCGATGCGGCGAGTGCCGCGTAGCCGCCGATCGCGAGCCCGACGAGCGCATAGTCCGCACGCAGGTCGCGCGCGATGGCCGGCAGCGACGGCAGGAACAGACTCAGCGGCAGCACCGAGAACGCACACAGCAGCATCAGCGTCGTGCGCGCGGGCGCGCCGGTGGCCGGACCGAACGGATTCGATTGCAAGCGAATGCCCTCCGCACACGCGCGCGAGGCCGTGCGCAAACACCAGAAAATCCCGATCGAATCGGGAAGACGGGGATGCGGCGCACACAGAGCCGCGATCGGCGGGTGCGTGCGCGGGAAGCGGCAGTCGAACGGGTCGCGCAGGCCGGATCGGCGCTGCGCGACGCTGCACGCGATGATGGTAGACAGGCGCGGCGGCCGCCGTCAACGCGCTATCGCATGCGCACCGACACGAACCGGCGTGCGTGGTTGCGCTGGATCAGCACCGCGATGACGTCGCCGCCGTTCGCCTCGAGCGCCGGCACGTCGGCCGGCGATTCGAGCAGCGTGTCGTTCAGTTCGAGCACGACGTCGCCCGGCTCGATGCCCGCACGCGCCGCCGGGCCGCGCACCGCGTCGACCATCATGCCGACGGGCAAGCCGGTCGATCGCCGTTCGTCGTCGGTCAGCGGATGCATCGTCAGCCCGAGGCGGTCGCCGTGCTGCGGCGGCCGTGCGGCGGTACGCGTGACGGTCGCGGTCCCGACCGGTGCGGCGGCCGTCTGCATGGCCGGTGCCGCGCGCGCGGCGGTTGCCGCGGGAACGACGTCTTCGCCGTCCGTGCCCGCTGTACCGGCTGCGCGCAACGCGGG
>NZ_KV786626.1:0-6298 GCF_001806955.1 Burkholderia sp. HMSC10F09 | reverse complement strand
CGATCGCCGAATCCGCCGGCCGCCGCCGCGCGGCGCCGCCCCGCCCGTCAGCGCAACTGAACCGACGCGCCGGCGGCCGTCAACGCCTTCATCGCGGCGCCGCCGACGGCCGCGCCGAACTTGCGTGCGACGCGGTTCGTCAGGCTTTCCTTGACCGTATAGTCGACGAGATCCGGTGCCTTGATGACCTCGCGTGCGACGGAGTCGGTCGTGCCGTAGCCGTCGGCGAGACCGAGCTCGACGCTCTTCTCGCCGGTCCAGAACAGCCCGGAGAACATGTCGGGCGTTTCGTGCAGCCGCTTGCCGCGGCCGTCCTTCACCGCCTTGATGAACTGCGCGTGGACCTGATCGAGCAGTTCCTGCGCATGCGCGTCCATCTTCGGCGTTTCCGGCGAGAACGGATCGTAAAAGCCCTTGTTTTCGCCCGACGTATGCAGCCGGCGCTCGACGCCGAGCTTGCCCATCAGCCCGGTGAAGCCGAAGCCGTCCATCAGCACGCCGATCGACCCGACGATGCTCGCCTTGTCGACGAAGATCTTGTCGGCCGCGGACGCGATGTAATAGCCGCCCGACGCGCACATGTCGGTCACGACCACGTACAGCGGCTTGTCCGGATACTTGCCGCGCAGGCGCCGGATCTCGTCGTAAACCATCCCGGCCTGCACGGGGCTGCCGCCCGGGCTGTTGATCCGCAGCACGACGCCGGCCGTGCCGTCGTCCTCGAATGCGGCGTCGAGCGCGGTGTTGATGTCCTCGGCGTTCGCATTGGTGCCGGCCGCGATTTCGCCGTCGATCGTCACGAGCGCCGTGTGCCGCCCGCCCGACGCGAATTTCGCGTCGCTCGAGAAGTCGATCAGCGCGAATGCGAGCAGCAGGAACACCGCGAGAAACGCGAAGCGGAAGAAGATCTTCCAGCGCCGTGCCGCGCGCTGCTCTTTGACGGCCGCGAGCGCGATCCGCTCGAGCGCGGCGCGCTCCCAGTTCGGCTCGCGATTGTCGGGGCGGGACGAGGATTCGGGGAAATTCGGTTGATCGGTCATGCAGGATTGTCGTCAGTCTTGCGTGGCGGGACGCAGGTCCGCGTCGGGAAGCCAGAATACCGCACGCCCGTCGGGCGTGTCGCGCTCGTCGACTTCGACCGGCCGCAGCCGCCCGCCGCGGCACGGGCCGCCGACGCACTGCCCCGTGTCGGGCGCGTAAATCGCGCCGTGCGTCGCGCACATCAGATAGCGCCCCGACGATTCGAAGAACTGGCCCTCGGCCCAGTCGAGCTCCATCGGCACGTGCGCGCAGCGGTTCAGATAGCCGTAGGCGCGGCCGTCGTAGCGCACGAAGAACACGACCGCCTGCTCGCCGCGCAGCGTCGCGTCGACGCGCACGCCGGCGCCGCCGTCGACCAGCGCGTCCGACGCGCAGACGCGCACCGCGTCCGTAGCGGGCGCCGCGCTCATGCGTGCTCCCTGAGCCATTCGGCCAGCGCGTTGACGTCGGGCGCGACGAAGCGCGGCGCGAGCGCGGCCAGCGCGTCGGCGGTATGCGCGCCGTACGCGACGCCGACGCCGGCCGCCCCGGCGCTCGCGGCCATCTGCAGGTCGTGGGTCGTGTCGCCGATCATCACGGTGCGCGCCAGATCCTGCCCCAGTTCGCGGGACAGCTCGTGCAGCATGGCCGGATGCGGCTTCGAGAACGTTTCGTCCGCGCAGCGCGTCGCGTCGAACAGGCTCGTCAGCTTCGACTGGTCGAGCACGCGATTCAGCCCGACGCGGCCCTTGCCGGTCGCGACCGCGAGCAGGTAGCCGAGGTCGCGCAGTTCCGCGAGCAGTTCCCGCACGCCGGCGAACAGCTCGATGCGCTGATCGTCGAGCAGATAGTGATAGCGGTAGCGCTCGGCGAGCCGCGGATAATCGGACGGATCGAGCGTCGGCGCCGTGATGCGCAGCGCGTCGCGCAGCCCGAGCCCGATCACGTAGCGCGCGGATTCGTCGGACGGTTTCGGCAGACCGAGATCGCGGCATGCGGCCTGGATGCTGTGCGCGATGTGCGCGGTCGAATCCATCAGCGTGCCGTCCCAGTCGAAGACGATCAGATCAAATTGCTGTCGGGGCATGCGGTTCAGGCGGTATCGCGCAGTGCGCTCAGTTGATCGAGAAAGTGCCGGCATTCGGCCGGCAGCGGCGCGTCGAACTGCAGTGCGTCGCCGCTCAGCGGATGCGCGAGCCGCAGCCGATGCGCGTGCAGGAACATCCGTTTCAGCGACGGTTGCGCATTCGCGCGCGCCAGCGCCTTGTTCAGTGCGAAATCGCCATACTTCGCGTCGCCGACGATCGGCAGACCGAGATGCGCGAGGTGCACGCGAATCTGATGGGTCCGACCCGTTTTGAGTTCCGCTTCGACGAGCGCATAGTCGGGCCAGCGCTCGACGAGATTGAATACGGTGTGCGACGCGAGGCCGTCGTCCTGCACGCGCACGCGCCGCTCGCCGTCCGCCGTCGTGTACTTGAACAGCGGCGCCTTGACCGCGCGACGACGGCCCCAGTCGGCCTGCCATTCGCCGTGCACGCAGGCGAAATAGCGCTTGTCGATGCGGTTCTCGCGGATCTGTTCGTGCAGCGCGACGAGTGCGGTACGCTTTTTCGCGAGCATCAGCACGCCGGACGTCTCGCGGTCGAGCCGGTGCACGAGTTCGAGGAATTTCGCGCGCGGGCGCGCCTGCCGGAGCTGCTCGATCACGCCGAACGCGACACCGCTGCCGCCGTGCACGGCGACGCCGGCCGGCTTGTCGATCACGAGCATCGCGTCGTCTTCGAACAGCACGTCGAACTGCGCGGGCGGGACGATCGGCGCGTCGGCGCGCGCCAGGTCGGCCGCGGCCACGCGCACGGGCGGCACGCGCACGACGTCGCCGAACGCGAGCCGGTACTGCGCATCGACGCGCCCCTTGTTCACGCGCACTTCGCCGCTGCGCAGGATCCGGTAAATATGGCTTTTCGGCACGCCCTTGCAGACGCGCAACAGGAAATTGTCGATCCGCTGACCGGCTGCACTTTCGTCGATCTGGATCATGGAGACCTGACCGCTTGCGACCGAATTCTGGGATATTTTGCCTAACTCATTCATACTGAATATAATTTTGCCCAGCCTGACGTTGCGGGCGGCCTGATCGGCCGACCCGGCCCAACCGGGCAAGGCGCAAGCGCAAACCGTCATTTTACTTGCGCCGGGGGTCTGCTGCTCGCCCCTTATCAAAGAGAAGCAGCAAGTTGCACGCACGGCGCCGACCGTCGGCAAGGATCGCGCCCACAGGCGGATTCGGTCGGCAAGGCGCCGCGGTAACGGAAAGTTGGTTGAAAAGAATTTGATTGGCAGCGCGGCGGCGCGACATGTGTCCGCACGGGCTGCCGGTTGCGAAAATTACGGCGTTGCGCCCGATTTGGCCCCGCGAAGCGTGCGGGGCTTGGCGACGTCAAACCAAGGAAGTACACCCCAAGCGGGAAAGTCGGGCTGGATTCGATACTCCCCGCTGCGGCCCAAGCCGCAGCATCTGCCGCCCGTCGGCGCGCGCGACGCATTGCGCGCGCCCGTGGCAATGCCGGTCTCAGGCTTAGCGCGCTTTCGCAGCGTGCGGTGTGTGGACGCCGTGCTTTGAAGCCGTGTTCGCAGGTGCCCTATGGCCGCCGGCCCGTCGTTCGGGTCCAAGCGCCTCTTCAGGCAATTCTCCCCGCCATCGTTCCCGCTCCAGCGTGCTTGTGACAACACAACAAGGTGCGGCCTGCCGTCGTGTCCGCCCTCGCGCCTGACAACCGCGAGGCGCCGCCTGCAGAGCCGCCTGGAGTCGTTCATGAAACGCATGCTGTTCAATGCGACGCAGCAGGAGGAGCTGCGCGTCGCCATCGTCGATGGGCAAAAGCTCATCGACATCGACATCGAGACAGCCGGGCGCGAACAGCGCAAAGGCAATATCTACAAGGGTGTCGTCACGCGCATCGAGCCGTCGCTCGAAGCGTGCTTCGTCAACTACGGCGAAGACCGTCACGGCTTCCTGCCGTTCAAGGAAGTCGCCCGCCAGTACTTCAAGGACGGCGTCGACATGCGCTCGGCGCGCATCCAGGACGCCCTGCGCGAAGGCCAGGAACTGATCGTTCAGGTCGAAAAGGAAGAGCGCGGCAACAAGGGCGCCGCCCTCACCACGTTCATCTCGCTCGCCGGCCGCTACCTCGTGCTGATGCCGAACAACCCGCGCGGCGGCGGCGTGTCGCGCCGGATCGAGGGCGACGAGCGTCAGGAACTGCGCGAAACGATGGCGCAGCTGCAGATTCCGGACGGCATGAGCATGATCGCCCGCACCGCGGGGATCGGCCGCAGCGCCGAGGAACTGCAGTGGGACCTGAACTACCTGCTGCAGCTCTGGCGCGCGATCGAAGCCGCATCGCAAAGCGGCAATCCCGGCCAGCCGATGCTGATCTATCTGGAATCGAGCCTCGTGATCCGCGCGATCCGGGACTATTTCCAGCCCGACATCGGCGAAATCCTGATCGACACGACCGAGATCTACGATCAGGCCCGCGCATTCATGGACATCGTGATGCCGGACAACGTGTCCAAGGTGAAGCGCTACCACGACGACGTGCCGCTGTTCTCGCGCTTCCAGATCGAGCACCAGATCGAAACGGCCTACTCGCGCACGGTGCCGCTGCCGTCGGGCGGCGCGATCGTGATCGACCACACCGAAGCGCTCGTCGCGATCGACGTGAACTCGGCGCGCGCCACCAAGGGCGCCGACATCGAGGAAACGGCGACCCGCACGAACCTCGAAGCGGCCGACGAAGTCGCCCGCCAGCTGCGCCTGCGCGACCTCGGCGGCCTGATCGTGATCGACTTCATCGACATGGAGTCGGCGAAGAGCCAGCGCGAAGTCGAGCAGCGCCTGAAGGACGCGCTCAAGCATGACCGCGCGCGCGTCCAGATGGGCAAAATCTCGCGCTTCGGCCTGATGGAGCTGTCGCGCCAGCGTCTGCGTCCGGCGCTGTCGGAAGGCAGCCACGTGACGTGCCCGCGCTGCAACGGCACGGGCCACATCCGCGACACCGAATCGTCCGCGCTGCAAGTGCTGCGGATCATTCAGGAAGAAGCGATGAAGGAAAACACCGCGGCGATCCACTGCCAGGTGCCGGTCGAAGTGACCGCCTTCCTGCTCAACGAAAAGCGTCAGGAAATCAACAAGATCGAGTCGCGCTTCAAGGTCGGCATCGTGCTGATCCCGAACAAGCACCTCGACACGCCGCACTACAAGCTCGAACGCCTGCGTCACGATGACGCACGCCTCGACGATCCGCGTGCCTCGTGGAAGATGGCCGAGGAAGCGGCGCGCGAACTGGAGTCGGAAACCGGCTACAGCAAGCGCGCGGCCGACGTGAAGCCGAAGCAGGAAGCGGCGGTCAAGGGCATCACGCCCGAGCGTCCGGCACCGAGCGCGGCCCCGCAGCGTCCGGTCGAGCCGGCAGCGGCACCGGCCCCCGCGCCGGTCGCGCAGCCGAGCGGCGGCTTCATCGGCTGGCTCAAGGGCCTGTTCGGCATGTCGGCCGCTCCGGCGCCCGCGCCGGTCGCACCGGCACCGGCGAAGGAACAGGCGGCCCGTCCGGCCCGCGAACGCACCGAGAAGACCGAGCAGCGCGGCGAACGCGGCGGCGATCGCAACCGCAATCGTCGCGGCGGCAACGGGCAGCAGGCGCCAGGCGGTCGCGACCAGGCGGCCGCAGGCCGCGGCCAGCCGCAACGTCAGGAACGCGAAGGCAAGGAAGCGCGCGAGCCGCGTGAAGGTCGCGAGGGTCGCGAGGGTCGTGAAGGTCGCGAGAACCGCGAAGCTCGCGAAGGCCGTGAGGGTCGCGAAGGCCGCGCACCGCGCGAAGCACGCGAACCGCGCGAGAACCGCGAGCCGCGCGAAGCCCGTGAACCGCGCGAGCGCGCCGAGCAGCCGGAGGCCGTCGAGTCCGCCCGCGGCGAGCGCCAGGAACGCGGCGAGCGGCGCGAGCGCGGCGAACGCCGCAAACCGCAGCATGCGGCGACGCTGGAAACCGTGAACCGCGGCGAAAGCCATCCGGAACAGGACGCCGACAAGGCGGCCGCCGCCGCCCTGCCGGGCGCGGACGTCGCAGCGGATGCCGAAGCCGGCGCGCGCGACGGCGAAGAGCGCCGTCGCCGCCGCCGCGGCCGTCGCGGCGGTCGTCGCGAGCGTGACGAGGAAGGCGCAGTGGTCGACCAGGCCGATGCTGGCGCCAACGACGAAGCCGCCGCGCAGCCG
>NZ_KV786625.1:0-7817 GCF_001806955.1 Burkholderia sp. HMSC10F09 | reverse complement strand
AGGGACTGCTCCCGCGCCGGCGAACGCTGCGCGCGCCTGCGCGCTGCCGGGCGCGTGCGCGGCGTCGCCGTTCGCGGCAGGCGGCATGGCATGTCCGTCGACCGCCGGTCTCGCGCCGTTCGGCCCATGCGGTCCCACGAATGCAACGGCGCCCGGCGCACCGGGTCGTCCCGCCTGAGCCGGCATCGGCGCCGCGGCGCCCGGCGCTGCCGTCGCGTTGCGCGGCGCCGGATGCACGATCGGACCGTGCGGATTCACGAGCTGCACGTTGCGCATCACCCATGCGCCCGTGTGCGCGGCGCCCGGCACGCGCACGGGCCGCGCCGCGTAATCGGGCGGCACGCTCGTCTTCGCGATCGGCGTGCCGGCGCCCGGCACGTGTTCGCCCTTGCGCACCAGATGCGCGGCCGCCTGATCGCGATACGCGGCCGGTACGGCCGGATTGCGCGTGGCGACGAACGGATGCTGGCCGATCGCGGCGGGCGGCCGATAGCTCGCGGTACGCAGGCCGCCCGTGAAGCTTTGCCGCACCGGCGCAATGCCCGGCGTGCCCGGCACCACGTGCGCATTGCGCCATTGCCGCGGATCGACGTGCTGCGCAAAGCGCGCGACCGGCTGGCCGTGCACGAACGCGGTCGCGGGCACGGCCGCGATCGCATGCGGCGCGCCGAAATTCACGTACGTGTTGTGCACGTTCGTCACGTTCACGGTGTTGTTCACGGTAATCCGGTTCACGACGATGTTCCGGTTCACGCGTTCGTAGTAGTGCGGACTCCATCCGCCCCAGGCCGGATGCCACGGCTCGCCCGGTCCGAGCGCGAACCACGCGCAGCCGGCCGCGGCGACGCCGCCGACCGTCAGCGCGACGCTCCAGTCGGGCCCGTCGCCGCCGCCGACGAACGCGACGAGCGCCGGCGCATAGGCGGGCGGCGCGCTGACGGCCGTCGGCCCCGGCACCCAGGCCCAGCGATCGTCGACGTAGGCCCAGCGACCGTAGTGATAGGGCGCGAAGCCCCATGGCGCGTCGTCGACCCAGGTCCAGCCCCAGGGCGCCTGCCAGATCCAGTGGCCGTCGTGATACGGCGCCCAGTCGGCCGGCGTGTCGTTCGGCACCCAGACGGGGCCGTACGCCGGCGTGTCGCGCCACGTGCCGTTCGCGTCGAGGTCCTGATAGCCGGGGATGTCGCGGGACACGTAGCGGGCCGACACCGACCGGTCCTCGGCCGCGTCGCGGCCCGCGGCCCACCGGTCGAGCGCGTCGGGCGGCGGCGCGGCCGACTGCTGCGCGATCTGCAGGTCGGTGCCGGTAAACACGGCCTGTTGCCCGGCGGAGAGCGGATATTGGCCGTTGCTGCCGTAGACCGTCGCGCTGCCGCTGCGCACGGTGACCGTCGTGCTTGCGCCATCGGGCGCGACGTCGACGCGATAATCGCCCGGCGCCGTAATGCCGAGCGCGAGGTTCGGCGTATCGATTTCGTACGACGTGCCGGCCGGTAGCGCGCGCACGTGCGTCGAGAGCGTGCCGAGGCCGACTTTCAGCTGCGTCGTCGAATCGTCGAGGTTCAGCACCGACAGGCTCGTCGAGGCGCCGAGCCGCACCGCGGTCGAGCCGATGTGCAGTTCCGAGCGGGCGCCGGCGTCGTTCCACAGCTGATCGCCGGTCGTGAGCGGCCGGTTCACCGCGGCATACGACCATGCGTCGGTGCCGGCCGGCTCGGTCGTCACCGCGCCGGACAGGTAGTTCAGCCGCGCGACGCGACCGGGCGGGTCGCCGGCGGACGGCTGCGCAGCCGCCGCATACGGTGCGGGTGCGGCCGTCGCGAAAACGGGCGGCAGCGCGGCGAGCGCCGCGACGGCGAACAGCGTGACGCGCGTGGTGCGCTTGCGCGCGAACAGAAAAGCCATGGTGAGCGATGGTCGTGATGTCGACACGTCGATTCGTGCCGCTCGATTCACGATATCCGCTCGACCTGTTTCAGTGCGCTGCGTTTTGTAAGTCCGATCGGCGGCGATGTAACAAAACCTGTCCATCGCGCCTCGCTGTCGTGCGCGCGCAATGTGTGCGTCAGCCGGTCGTCAGCCAGGCGTCGAGCGCCTGCTGTCCGGGCACCGTCACGCGCAGCACGCGCGGGCGCGACGTGCGCTCGACCCAGCCGTGCGCGCAGAAGCTGTCGAGCATCGCGGCGCCGAGCGCGCCGCCCAGATGCGCGCGGCGCTCGCTCCAGTCGAGGCACTCGCACGCGAAGCGGCGCCGCCGCGCACGCTGCTGCGCGACGTCGATGCCCCAGCGCGCGAGCGCCTGCGCGCCGAGTTCCGTCGTCTCGATGGCATCGCCGTTTGCGTGCAGCCAGCCGCGCGCGTTCAGACTGTCGAAGATGCGCACTGCGAGTTCGCCCGCCATGTGGTCGTAGCAGGTGCGCGCGTAGCGCAGCTCGGCCGGCACCGTGCGCGACGGCGGCGGCACCGGCCGGTGCGGCGCGGCCGCGCGCGCGACGTTCGCGAGCGCTTCGAGCGATGCGGCGATGTCGGCCGACGCCAGCCGGTAGTAGCGGTGCCGGCCGCGCACCTCGAGGGCGAGCAGCCCGCCTTCGGTCAGCCGCGCGAGATGCGCACTGGCCGCGGACGGCGACAGCCCCGCGATCAGCGTCAGCTCCCCGGCCGGGCGCGCGCTGCCGTCCATCAGCGCCCACAGCATCGCCGCGCGGCCCGGGTCGGCCAGCAGCGCGCCGATGCGGTTCAGGCCCGGAAAGTGGTGATCGTCGTGGTCGCTCATCGTCGTCTCGCGTCTGGGAATGATTCGCAGTGTAGGCGCTGCCGGCATTCGATGTTTCGGGCCCGGCTGAAATGTCGATGCGGCCCCACGCAGCGGCACAGCCGCCGACAGCCGCCGACCGGCGCAGCGCGGATCCGCAGCGGCAGCCGCGCCGCGCGTAGAATGGGCGAACGCGGCGGCAGCGGGCCGCCGCGATCCGACACGATGCAACGATGAAGACGTTTTTCTGTCTGCTGGCGGCCGTGCTCGTGTGCGCCGCGTGCGCGCAGGGCGGCGCCGCCGAGCGAGGCGGCAGCCTCGAAATGTACGGGACGATCGATCAGGGCGTGACGGTCCGCTATTGAGGGCTCCGTTGCGCGGCGCGTTGTCGCAGTGCAACGTATAATCGCGCCGTTACAGCGCCGCTGTTGCCTGGAGTTAAACGATGTCCCATTCGTCCCCCGTTCCGGCTCCCCTCGACCGCAACGAAACCGTATTCCGCTTCCTCGCCGAACCGTCGTCCGTGAACTTCGGCGGCAAGGTGCACGGCGGCGCGCTGATGAAATGGATCGACGAGGTCGCATATGCATGCGCGGCGGTCTGGTCGAGCCGCTACTGCGTGACGGTCAGCGTCGGCAACATCCGCTTTCAGCGTCCGATCCTCGTCGGCAACCTCGTCGAGCTGAAGGCGCGCGTCGTCGCGACCGGGCGCACCAGCATGCACATTCACGTGTCCGTGCATGCCGGCGATCCGAAGGGCGGCGTACTGCGTCAGACGACCGATTGTCTCGTCGTGTTCGTGGCCGTCGACGAGAACGGCAATCCGCTGCCGGTGCCGACGTTCGTGCCGGAAACCGACGAGCAGAAGCGGCTCGCGAAATACGCGATGGACGTGCGCGCGGCACTCGACAAGATCGTCGAGATGAAGCCGGAAGAAGTCGCGAAGGGCGAAGTGTGACGACGCGGGGGCGCGTGCGCCCCCGTTTGCATTGCGCCGCGCGGGCCGACGCTCAGCGTGTGCCGACCATCTGCTCCGGCCTGACCCACTCGTCGAATTCCGCCTCGGTCAGATAACCGAGCGCCAGCGCGGCGGCCTTCAGCGTCGTGCCTTCCTTGTGCGCCTTTTTCGCGATCTGCGCGGCCTTGTCGTAGCCGATATGCGGATTGAGCGCGGTCACGAGCATCAGCGATTCGTTCAGCAGCAAATCGATGCGCGCGCGGTTCGGCTCGATGCCTACCGCGCAGTGATCGTTGAAGCTCTGCGCGCCGTCCGCGAGCAGCCGGACCGACTGCAGCACGTTGTGGGCGATCATCGGCCGGAACACGTTCAGCTCGAAATTGCCGCTTGCGCCGCCGACGTTCACCGCGACGTCGTTGCCGAACACCTGGCAGCACAGCATCGTGACGGCTTCGGACTGCGTCGGATTGACCTTGCCCGGCATGATCGAGCTGCCGGGCTCGTTTTCGGGAATCGACAGCTCGCCGAGCCCGCAGCGCGGGCCGCTCGCGAGCCAGCGCACGTCGTTCGCGATCTTCATCAGGCCCGCCGCGACGGTCTTCAGCGCGCCGTGCGCGAACACCAGCGCGTCGGCGGCCGCCATCACCTCGAACTTGTTCGGCGCCGTGACGAACGGCAGCTTCGTCAGGCGGCCGATCTCGCCGGCCACGCGCGCCGCGAATTCCGGATGCGCGTTCAGCCCGGTGCCGACCGCGGTGCCGCCGAGCGCGAGCTCGTAAAGATGCGGCAGCGCCGATTCGACATGCCGGATGCCCTGGTCGAGCTGCGCAACGTAGCCTGAGAACTCCTGGCCGAGCGTGAGCGGCGTCGCGTCCTGCAGGTGCGTGCGGCCGATCTTCACGATGTCGGCGAACGCCTTCGACTTCGCGTCGAGCGTCGCGCGCAGCGTGCGCAGCGCGGGCAGCAGATGATTGACGATCGCGTACGCGGCCGCGACGTGCATCGCGGTCGGGAACACGTCGTTCGACGACTGGCCGCGGTTCACGTCGTCGTTCGGATGAACCTTGCGCGCTTCGCCGCGCTCGCCGCCCATCAGCTCGCTCGCGCGGTTCGCGATCACTTCGTTCAGGTTCATGTTGGTCTGCGTGCCGGAGCCCGTCTGCCAGACCGCGAGCGGGAATTCGCGCGCATGCTTGCCGGCGATGATCTCGTCGGCCGCGGCGATGATCGCCTGCGCCTTGTCGTCGGCGAGCACGCCGAGCGACTGGTTCACGGCCGCCGCCGCGCGCTTGACGATCGCCAGCGCATGGATCAGCTCGGGCGACTGTTTTTCCGTCGAGATCCGGAAATTCTGCAGCGAGCGCTCGGTTTGCGCGCCCCAGAGCCGGTCGGCCGGGACGGCGATCTCGCCGAACGTGTCGCGTTCCATCCGGACTGCTTCGTTCATGATGCACTCCTCGAGAAAAGGGGAAGGCCGCGCGGCGCGCGGCGAGGGCGTATCGTGAGGCGTGTGGGTGTTCAGTCGACAAGCATAGCGCCGGCCGCGATTTCGCGTCGTGTCGCGCTCAGCGCGCGGCGCTCGCCAACGACGCGCTCTTCAGATGGAAGCGCCACGCCATCAGCGCGGCGACGCTCGCGAGGCCGGCCGCGAGCCCCCACCACAGGCCGCGCGCGCCGAGTCCGGCATGGAACGCGAGCCAGTAGCCGGTCGGAAAGCCGATTCCCCAGTAGCCGAAGGTCGCCGCGAGCATCGGGATGCGCGTGTCCTTGAGCCCGCGCAACGCGCCCGACGCGACGGTCTGCATCCCGTCGACGATCTGGAATACCGCGGCGATGCCGAGCAGCGACGCGGCGAGCGCAACCGTGCCGGCGTTCGCCGGATCGTCGAGATGCAGGTAGAGCCCGACGATCGTGTGCGGCGCGACGATCATCACGAGGCCGGACAGCGACATGAACGCGATGCCGAGCCCGAGCGCGACGAAGCCCGCATGGCGTGCGGCGACCGGTTCGCCGGCGCCGACCCAGTAGCCGACGCGCACGTTCGCCGCCTGGCCGATCGCGAGCGGCACCATGAACGACACCGATGCGACGTTCAGCGCGATCTGGTGCGCGGCGAGCGAGGTCGCGCCGAGCACGCCGACCGTCAGCCCGGTCGCGAGGAACAGCGTCGATTCGACTCCGTAGGTGATCGCGACGGGCCAGCCGATCCCGATCAGCTCGCCCATCACCGGCAGCTTCGGGCGCGCGGCCGTCACGAAATGGCGAAAGCGCTGGCGCCCGTGCAGCAGCCAGATCAGCGCGAGCGCGGTCAGCCAGATCGTGATCGTCGTCGCGACGGCCGAACCGAGAAAGCCGAGCCGCGGCAGCCCGAATGCGCCGTGAATCAGCCCGTAGTTCAGCACGGCGTTCACGCCGACGCCGCCGATCGACACCCACAGCAAGCGGCGTGCCGCGCCGATCGCCGGCAGGAACGCGCGCATGAGGCCGACGCCGATCAGGCTGCCGAGCGCCGCGAAGCGCAGGATGCCTGTGTACTGGCCGACGTGACGCGCGAGCGTCGGCGGTTCGTGGAACATCAGCAGGATCGGTTCGGCGAGCGACAGCGCGACGATCGCCGGAATCGCGAGCAGCACCGACAGCACGAAGCCGGTCCAGTAGATGTGCGGCACGCGATCGTCGGCCTGCGCGCCGCGCGCATGCGCGACGCTGACGCTGACCGACGACAGCACACCCTGCAGCACGGTGACGATCACGAAGAAGAAGTTCGCCCCAAGGCCGCCGGCCGCGAGCGAATCGGGACCGAGCGAGCCGAGCAGCACCGTGTCGGTGACGCTCATCGCCATCTGCGAGAGCTGTGCGATCGCGAGCGGCGCGGCGAGGCGCGCGGTATCGGCGGCGTGACGGGACAGGGACGGCGGCGCGGCGGCCGTCCGCGTAAGACCGGAATGCGACATGGAGAGGGCGCTCGCGCGAGTGCGGGCCCGCGCTGCCTGTATTTATTTTGAGAGACGGCTAGCTTACGGCTTTATTCGCACGGTGTCGAACGCGCGCGGCGATGGCCATGTCGCGGACAGGGGGAACGCTACGCGCCGCCGTGCACGGCGATGCGCGTATCGCCGAACAGCACGACCTGGCCAGCCCGAATCTTGCAGGTCTTGCGCAGCTCGACCGCGCCGTCGACTTTCACCGCGCCGGACGCGACGATCATCTTCGCGGTGCCGCCGCTGTCGGCGAGGCCGGTGATCTTCAGAAGGTTGTGCAGCTCGACGTAGTCGCCGGTCAGCGTGAAATCCAAATTGGGCATGACGAAAGTGCGCGCGATGCGCGGGAGGAATCGCCCCGCATCATACGGCACCGCGCGCCGGCGCGCGAGCGGGCCGGATGTGAGCGAGTGTGAGCGATTCGTCAGCAAATGAAACCGTGGGTAACAGTCTGAGAGATTGCAGAACCGGCTGCATCGGCCGCGTGTCTCTCGCGTTACCTGCTGCATGTTTTCGCAGCGGGCGACGCGACGGATCGCACCGACGCGGTTCGCGCCCACAACTCTTGAGGAGGATTGTCATGTCCAAGATTCGTACGATGCTGATCGGTGCCGCGCTGACGGCGTTTGCCACTTCGGCCGCCTTCGCCCAGACGGGTACGGCTGCGCAGGGCACGGCCGGCGCTGGCGCGCAGACGCAGGCGCCGGGCGCCGGAATGGGTGCGGGTGCAGGCGCAGGCGTGGGGACGGGCGCAGGTACAGGCACAGGCACGGGCGCTGCGGCAGGTACGCAGGGTGGCGCCGGCATGAGCGGGTCGGGTAACGCGGTCGGCGGTGCGACGGATTCGGTCGGCGCAGCGGCGAACGGCGCGAACGACACGACCGGGTCGGCCGTTCATTCGACGAAGAAGCATATGAAGCACACCGCGAAGTCGGCCAAGCATCGCGCAGGCTCGACGAACTCGAAGGTCGGCGACGCGGCAACCGAAGGCGCCGGCGTTCAGGGCGGTGCGTCGGCGGGCGCCGGCTCGCAGTA
This sequence comes from Burkholderia sp. HMSC10F09, assembly GCF_001806955.1. Lineage (NCBI taxonomy): Bacteria > Pseudomonadati > Pseudomonadota > Betaproteobacteria > Burkholderiales > Burkholderiaceae > Burkholderia > Burkholderia sp. HMSC10F09. Next base: position 91 of record NZ_KV786625.1, on the reverse strand, counting down.
AGCCGGCGATCGCGGCTCGCCGCGCGGCGCTCGTCCCTGACGGCGCGCCGTGACGGCGGTCACCGGGCGGCCCGGTTCGCGCTGAGGCGGA
>NZ_KV786624.1:0-26112 GCF_001806955.1 Burkholderia sp. HMSC10F09 | reverse complement strand
GGATGGGCGCGCGTACACGGCGAGCGCTGGCGCGTCGCGTGCAGCGCGCCGCTCGCGGCCGGCTGCCGCGTGCGCGTGACCGGACGGCAGGGGCTGACGCTCACCGTCGCGCCGCTGTACGACGCGACGCCCGCGCCGCGCGCGCCGCTTGCATCGCCACCACAGGGAGACGCTCGATGATCGGTTATACGTTCGGCTTCGGCAGCGTTTTGATCGTATTCGTCGCGATACTGATCGCGTCGTCGATCCGCATCTTCCGCGAGTACGAGCGCGGCGTCGTGTTCATGCTCGGCCGGTTCTGGAAGGTCAAGGGGCCGGGGCTCGTACTGATCATTCCGATCGTCCAGCAGGTCGTGCGGATCGATCTGCGCACGGTCGTGTTCGACGTACCCGCGCAGGATGTGATCACGCGCGACAACGTGTCGGTGAAGGTGAACGCGGTCGTGTATTTTCGCGTCGTCGATCCGGAAAAGGCCGTGATCCAGGTCGCGCGCTTTTTCGAGGCGACGAGCCAGCTCGCGCAGACGACGCTGCGCGCGGTGCTCGGCAAGCACGAACTCGATGCGCTGCTGGCGGAGCGCGAACAGCTGAACGCCGACATCCAGAAGACGCTCGACGCGCAGACCGATGCGTGGGGGATCAAGGTATCGACGGTCGAGATCAAGCACGTCGACCTGAACGAGACGATGGTGCGCGCCATCGCGCGGCAGGCCGAGGCCGAGCGCGAACGGCGCGCGAAGGTGATTCATGCGGAAGGCGAACTGCAGGCGTCCGAAAAGCTGCTGCAGGCCGCGCAACGGCTCGCGCAGCAGCCGCAGGCGATGCAGCTGCGCTATCTGCAGACGCTGACGACGATCGCGGCGGACAAGAATTCGACGATCGTGTTTCCGCTGCCGGTCGATCTGCTGGGGGTGTTGCTGGAGCGGTGGGGAGGTAGGCGGGAGGAGTAACGCGGGTTCGGAGCGTGACCGTAAGTATTGGCCAACGCGGGCGGCCGTGCCGCATCGGCCGAACGGTATGAAAGGTGCCGCTGGCAGCGAGTTGGACGTATACATCGAGATCCATGCATGGCGGTACGGATCGACGATGGGCAAGAATCGAATCAGGAAGACAGCACCGGCGACGCCAACCAGAACGTACGGCAAAGTGGCGCTCAGCGCCGAGGAAACACTGCATCGCCTGTGGCAACGCGGCCTGCGCATCGACGATCGCCCCACGAACTTGCGCGTGCTCCGGTCGATCGGCCATTTCCGGCTGCTGGTCTACATGCGTCGGTTTCAGAACCCCGCTACGAAGCAGTTCTGGCCCAGAACGCGCTTCTCCGACATCGCTGAGCTGTACGCATTCGATCGGCGCCTGCGCTCGATCACAATGGACGCGGTCGAACGCATCGAGGTTGCGCTGCGTGCCGCCCTCAGCAATCCTCTCGCGATCGACTACGGCAGCCACTGGTATATCGAGAGGGAACGCTTCGTCGATCTGCGCCAGTATGCGCGCGTACTGGACCAGATTGCGAGCGAATGCGAGACCCGGAAAGCAGCGGCGCTCGCTCATTACTACCGGACCTACGCCAGACCCGACTTGCCGCCGATCTGGCTAGTCTGCGAGCGGCTCAGCCTGGGCGCGTTGTCGCGGCTCTTCAATGCGCTGTCGATACGTGACCGCAAGACCGCCGGGCGCCACATGTGGCCCGACATCCCGGACACGGTGCTCACCAGCTGGCTGCAATCGCTCACGGATCTGCGCAACGCATGTGCGCATCACGCCCGGCTGTGGGGAATGAAACTGACGGTATCGCCTCCGGCGAAGCCGGCCGCGCGCACTCTCGCCCGGTATGCAGCGGAAATGACACGGCCGGAGACGTTTTACGCGCGCGCGACGATGGTCAAGGCCTTGCTCGATCCACTCGGCCACGGAGACGAATGGCGCGAAACGTTGCGAACTGTTTTGGCGGGTTGCGAGCACGTGGCCCCATCGACGCATCTCGGTTTCACGACCGACTGGCATTTGACGCCGGCATGGCAATAGGCTCCGGCCCGACCCGATGGGGAATGCAATACGATGCACTTTGACATCCCGACGAAAGTTCGGTAGCATCTTCGATGACAACGCTGGGGACGCCTCTCGACGATGCGCAACACCTCAGACGGCAAAAGGACGCGCAAGCGTCCTTTTTTTATTCCCGGCCGTTTTGTCCGCGTCCGCCTCGCAGCGCTACCTGGCCAACGCCACGATGGAGTCGATCAATTCGACTCCGCCTTCAATGTCCTCGTTACCCTCGAATCGGGACACCTCCATGTGTCCGTCGTCGAACACGTCGATCTCGACACGTTGCCCGACGACCGTCACGGAAGGTGATCGCATCGCTCGAGCATTTCTTCGGCTATCTCGGCAACGGGGTGCTCAACGCGCACGGCCTCGACGCGGGCAAGGCCGACCCGACGATGGTCGATCTGCTGCGCTGGCACGGCGCGGTGGAAGTCGAGCACCGCACCGTGGCGTTCGACATCTACCGGCACATGGGCGGCTCGTATCCGGAGCGCTGCGTGCACATGGCGTTCGTGATCGTGCTGCTGCTCTACTACATCACGACGGGCGCGAAGTTCATGTATCGACGCGATCCGGACGCGGGCCGCTATCCGGGCTTCGTGCTGTCGTGGTGGCAAGGTTCGCGGCGCGAGCATCTACCGTCGTTCTGGAAGGTGATCGGCGCGGCGCTGCGCTATTCCGGCCAGGCTATACGCCGCACGCCGAAGGCTCGACCGAACAGGCGCTCGAGTATCTCGCGCGCTCGCCTGCCGCGCAGGCGGCCGCGTACGGCGGCACCTGGCAAGCGCCCACGCGCGGCTGAGACGGCGCGCCGCGGCGGCCCCCGCCGAAATGCGTACAATCGCGGCTTCATTTCCCGGAGGTGCCGCGATGGCCATGAAGAAAACCGATCTCGAAAAGAACAAGGCGCTGAAGCTCACGCATGCGATGAAGCAGTCGAGCTCCGCGCGCTTCGGCAAGGGCGCCGAGGAAGCGGCCAAGCTCGATCGCCGCGCGCAGCGCAAGCTCGACCAGGAACTCGGCCTCGTGCCGTTCGCCTGCAAGCTGAACGCCGAGCTCGTCGAACAGCTGAAGGCACGCGCCGCGACGCATCCGAACGGGATGACGGGCCTGCTGTCCGAACTGCTCGTGAACGCGCTCGCGCAACGCGACGCATAATGCGCAATGCGCGCCACGGCATCTCAAAATAGTCGTTGACAACGCCGCGCGAGCGCGACACACTCGTTCGCATGCCTACGTTCAAGCTCATCGCCATCGCGATTAATTGCCCGGTGAACGCCCATCATATGGGTGCGTCACGGGAGGCGCTTGCGCGTTAGCATTCAGGCAGTAACCGCATGTCACGCAAGGCCTCGCCGGAAACGGATGAGGCCTTTTTTGTTGTGGTGCACGTCATCCGTCCGGCTCAACGAATGGAGAAGACGATGGACCAGGCAAGCTCGCTATTTGTTCGTCCCGATCGCCGTCGCCCGGACGCGATCGCATTACCGACGGTCGTGATTCGTTTCGCCGTGGCGCCGCGCACGACGCTGAGCTGGCGCGCGCCGCGCGATGCGGAGGTGCGCGCGCACGGTGCACCACTGTGGATCACACGGCCACCGAGCGTCGACGATTACTGGGTGCAGCCCGGCGACGTGCTGCGCGTGGCGCGCGGCGAGCGCATCTGGCTCAGCGCCGACGACGATCGTCCGGCCGAAGCGTCGATCACGACCGCGTACGTGCCGGGCGGCGATCGGCTTCGGCGTGCGCTAGCGCTGGCGCGGCGCCTGCTCGTCGGCCGATGGCGAACGCGTGAAGCGCGGGAATGAACGTGATTGCGGGAGGCGCGCGCTCACGCGCGCGAGACGCGGCCAGGCCGCGCAGAACAATGCGCGCACCTGCGGCGTGTCGCGTCGCAGGTGCGTGTCGAAGGACGCGGCACGCCGGTGCGTGTCGCGCGCGATTGCACGCGGGGTGCGGCCAGCACGCACATCAGGTGCTGGCGGCGAGACGCGGGCCCGTGCTTCGGGGAGTCGAATCGAGCTCGGGCTTTTGCATCGCCGACTGCGAGGTGACCCAGGGATCGATGCCCTGCTTTTGTACTTCCTCGAGAAAGGACACACGCGTGCGCCAGTAGTCCGCCTGCAGCTTCGCGTCGATCACGCGCTGTTCGGCTGCGAACAGTTCCATGCGTGCCGTCACGAGCATCGACGCAGCGGTTTTTTCCGGCGTGGGGGCGTGTCGCATAGCCCAACGGCTGATCCAGTTCAACATGCTGACCTCCGTGATAACGGACGAACCCGCATCGGGCAATCGCAATCGGCCGTGTCTGCCCGAACGCACAACGGCCGCCACCGCGCTTCACCGCCTTCGCCCATACGTACTGCAGCTCCCCCGCGCCGACAGCAACCGGCTCGGCGTATGTGCGCGGTGTATCTATCCTAGAAAGAGTTGCCGGTTTACGCGATGGCCTCTTGCATTCTTTTACATAGAAAACCACAGTCGCGTCTGCGCGTCAGATGACAGTTGCGAACGCGACGGCTTCGGCGCACGATAACGCGATGCCTGCCGCGGCCTGGACTGACGAATGGGCGCATGCACGCCGATGCGCGCGCATCGGGTACGGCAGCGTGCGGGCGCGCGGCGTCGCGCCGCTCGCCTTCGTCGAGCATGCGGCGAGGGCGTTTCAGTCGCATGTCACGCGCGGAATCCGGGAGGCGGCCGTTGCATGCGCATCGGCCTGCAAAGGCTCGCAGGCTCGTCGGCGCGCATCGAGCGGCTTCGCGGCTTTCTCGCGCATTTCAGCCGATCGCCGTGCTTCTCGCTCACTTCTCGCCCGCTTCTTTCGCGCTTCTCGCCCTCTTCTCGCCCGCCTCTTCCGCGCCTCTCCGCCGCTGCTCGCCTGTTTCGCGCTCCGTTCAGCCGCGATTCGTCGCCGTTCGTGTGCGCTTCGTCGCGGTGCCGGCGCCCGTTGTCGCCGAACCGGTAAAATGCGCGCCTTCTTCGCGCGGCATCGGGCGACCAGGCCGCCAGGTCGCTGTCGCGAAGATGCCGATCGTGCCCCGCGACTATATCGTCGGAGCTATCCGCGCTATTACAATCCGCCGATAGCCGAACAATAGTGGCTGGTTACAGTTAGCCGCCGCACGCAGCCTTACAACAATTCGGCACGACAAGCAATACGACAACCCGACCGGAGAAACGCCTTCATGGAATCCATCAAGCGGTATTTCGGCTTCGCTGAAGCCGGCACCGACTTCCGCACCGAAATACTCGCGGGCGTCACCACGTTCCTGACGATGGCCTACATCATCTTCGTCAACCCCGCGATCCTCGGCGACGCCGGCATGCCGAAGGAATCCGTATTCGTCGCGACCTGCCTCGTCGCGGCGCTCGCATCGCTGATCATGGGGCTGTACGCGAACTATCCGATCGCGTGCGCACCGGGCATGGGGCTGAACGCGTACTTCGCGTATACGGTCGTCAAGGGGCTCGGGTTCTCGTGGCAAGCCGCGCTCGGCGCGGTGTTCATCTCGGGCTGCCTGTTCCTGCTCGTCACGCTGTTCCGCGTGCGCGAGGCGATCGTCAACGGCATTCCGAAATCGCTGCGCATCTCGATCACGGCCGGCATCGGGCTGTTCCTCGGGATCATCTCGCTGAAGACGTCCGGCGTGATCGTCGGCAATCCGGCCACGCTGGTGACGCTCGGCGATCTGCACAAGCACGACACGATCCTCGCGATCATCGGCTTCTTCACGATCGTCACGCTCGATCATCTGCGCGTGCGCGGCGCGATCCTGATCGGCATTCTCGGCGTGACCGTGCTGTCGTTCTTCTTCGGCGACAACCAGTTCCACGGCGTGTTTTCCGCGCCGCCGTCGATCGACGCGACGCTGTTCAAGCTCGACATCGGCGCTGCGCTGTCGACCGGCATCATCAACGTGATCCTCGTGTTCTTCCTCGTCGAACTGTTCGATGCGACCGGCACGCTGATGGGCGTCGCGAACCGCGCGGGGCTGCTCGTCGAAGGCAAGATGCACCGTCTCAACAAGGCGCTGCTCGCGGACAGCACCGCGATCGTCGCGGGCTCGGTGCTCGGCACGTCGTCGACCACCGCCTATATCGAAAGCGCCTCGGGCGTGCAGGCCGGCGGCCGCACCGGCGTCACCGCGATCACGGTCGCGGTGCTGTTCCTCGCGTGCCTGTTCATCGCGCCGCTCGCCGGCGTCGTGCCCGCCTATGCGACCGCACCCGCATTGCTGTACGTGTCGTGCCTGATGCTGCGCGAAATGGTCGACGTGCCGTGGGACGATGCGACCGAAGCCGTGCCGGCCGCGCTGACCGCGCTGCTGATGCCGTTCACCTATTCGATCGCGAACGGCGTGGCGTTCGGCTTCATTGCGTACGGCGGCCTCAAGCTGCTGACCGGCCAGGCACGCACGGTCAAGCCGATCGTGTGGATCATCGCAGCCGTGTTCCTGTTCCGCTTCTTCTATCTCGGCAGCGAGTAACGGACGCGGGCCGGCACGCGCCGGAGAAGGAAAACGAAACGCCACCCCTCGGGTGGCGTTGTCGCTTTGGCGTGCGGAAGGATGCGCATCGGCTATGGGCGCCGGCATACGGCGCCCGCTGCGCTCACTGCCCGGCCGGCCGGTTCAGCGCGCCGTTCGCCTCGTAAAAACGCACGTAGCCGCTGCGCAGCGTCACGCATTGCGCGCGCGTTTCCGACAGCAGGCGTCGCGCCGCCGCCTCGATGCGCTCGCGATGCTGGTCGAACGCGCCGACCATGTCCTCGAAGCGCGGCGACGCCGCCCCGAAGTGATCCTCCATCGCCTCGGCCGTGATCTGACATTGGACTCGCTCGCCATTGACCAGCGCCGTAAACGCAAGCATCAGGTCGCGCCCCGAGTATTCGGGCGCCTCGTTCGTGAAATGGATCTGCATGGGAGCCGCCTCAGTCGTCCGGTAGAAAACGAATGACCGCGTCCGTCGTCCGCCACCGGTCGGACGAAATGGACACGGGCTCTCCGGCAGCGGCACTGCCCGCGGGGGTATGGCGCGGACAACGCATGCCGGTTGCATTCCACTTTAGACGGTTTCGCGCAGGAGGCAAAATTTACGGTGCGCGTCGCTTCGACGCGGATGTCGGGCGACCCGCGCGGGATCCGGCACCGTTTCGTTGCGCGCGTCAGTGGGGGTCGGTCGGCCACACGTTGAGCGCGATCGCGGCGGTCGTGACGCCGATCGTAATCGCGGCGGCGCCGTATCGTACGGCGTCCGCGACATCGAACAGCAACCCGTGGATCGCGACGGCAATGCCGCCCAACATGATGAAAGTGGCGATGGCCGCCAGCACGACTCTCAGTTCCGTCCGAACCATGATGGCTCTCCCGAACGGATGCATGTCGCGTCGCATGCATGTTGCAATGCGGAACACGGCGCGTGCGTGTTCCATTTCCATCATTGCAGGTAGACGCTTAAAAGCAAGGGGAATTTGTACGCGGTCGCATGTCGCGCGGGGCGCTTGTATGATGGCGAATACCCGTGCGCGTGCGTCGATGTGTCAGGTGCGCCACGCGCGGGAAATCATGAAGCGCCGGTATGGGTGAAAGCGCTGGGTGGTGGACGCGTGGTGCGTGGGGCCCCGGTAAGCGCTAAAGCGCTAACCGGGGCCGACAGGAGACAAGCGATGCCTCAATCTTCCATGCTGCCCGCCGCCGCGGGCCGCGTCGACCTGCTCGCGCAGGCGCACGCCCGATCGGCCGCGGTCGGCTTGCGCGCGCACGAGCGCCCCGATTTCTCGCCGCTGTCGCAGATCGCGCTGCGCGAACTGCTCGATACGAATCACGCGCTGTTCGCCCATGCACGGCCCGTGATGGAAAACCTCCACGCACAGATCGCCGATACGCAAAGCCTCGTGCTCCTCACCGACGCCGCCGGCGTCATCCTGCACAGCATCGGCGACGACGACTTCATCGAAAAAGCCAACCGCGTCGCGCTATGCACCGGCGTTTCATGGGCCGAACGCGCGCGCGGCACCAATGCGATCGGCACCGCCCTCGCGTCGGGACAGGCGATCGCCGTGCACGGCGCCGAGCATTTCCTGCGCGCGAACCACATCCTGACGTGCTCCTGCGCGCCGATCGTCGATCCGTTCGGCCGCACGCTCGGCGCACTCGACGTGAGCGGCGATCCGCGCGGCTTCAGCCCGCATACGCTCGCGCTCGTGCGCATGTCCGCGCAGTTGATCGAGAACCATCTGTTCGCGAACCAATGCGCGGAAGCGCTGCGCGTACGCTTTCATGCACACGAGGACTGCGTCGACTCGCTGTTCGCCGGACTCGTCGCGTTCGGCGCCGACGGCGGCCTGATTGCCGCGAACCGCAGCGCACAGTTTCAGCTCGGCGCACCGTTCGATGCGCTGCAGCATCAGGGTTGCGACGCGCTGTTCGGCATGCGGTTCGGCGAGCTTGCGCAACAGGCCGCGCGCGCGCCCGGCGCGATGCTGCGGCTCACGCTGTCGAGCGGCGTGCGCGTGCTTGCGCGCTGCGAATTCGCCGACGCGCAAAAAACCGCCGTGGCCGTCACGCCGCCGGCACCCGCCACACACGTGCGCGCGCCGGACCCGGAGGCGATCACGTTCGCGACGCTCGATACCGGCGACGCGCGGATGGCCGCCGTGCTCGAACGTGTCGCCAAGATTCGCGGCCGCGACCTGCCGCTGCTGATCCTCGGCCAGACCGGCACCGGCAAGGAGTGGCTCGCCCGTGCGCTGCACCACGCGTCGCCGCGCTCGGACGGCCCCTTCGTCGCGGTCAACTGCGCAGCGCTGCCCGATACGCTGATCGAGGCCGAATTGTTCGGCTACGAAGACGGCGCATTCACCGGCGCGCGCAAACGCGGCAGTCCCGGCAAGATCGTGCAGGCCGACGGCGGCACGCTGTTTCTCGACGAAATCGGCGACATGCCGCTCGCGCAGCAGGTGCGGCTCATGCGCGTCCTGCAGGAACGCGCGGTGATGCCGCTCGGCGGCGCGCGCGCAGTGCCGGTCGACGTGCGCATCGTCTGCGCGACGCACCGCGACCTGCGCGCGATGATCGCGGCCGGCACGTTCCGCGAGGACCTGTTCTACCGCATCAACGGCCTCGCCGTCACGCTGCCGCCGCTCGCCGCGCGCACCGACCTGCCGGCGCTCGTCGAGCGCATCCTCGCGCGGCTCGCGCGCAGCGAACCCATGCCGCATCGCATCGCGCCGGACGTGCTCGATGCGTTCACGCGCCATCGCTGGCCCGGCAATCTGCGTCAGCTGACGAACGTGCTGCGCACGGCCGGCATGCTCGCCGAGGACGAAGACGAAATCGCACTCGCGCACCTGCCCGACGATTTCTGGCTCGACTGCGACGGCGCGCCGGCCGCCGCATCGGCTGCATCGGCTGCATCGACGGCATCGGCTCCGTCGACCATACCGCCCGCCCCGCGCGGCACGACGACGCTACAGGATCATCAGGCCGCCGTGATCGATGCGGCCGTTGCGCGGCACGGCGGCAACGTGTCGGCGGCCGCGCGCGAACTGGGGCTCGCCCGCAACACGGTGTACCGCTACCTGCGCCGCCGTTGACGGCGCTGGCGGCACACGGCTTCGGGTATGCTTGGCGCGTTTCCGCCCAACCGATGCCCGCTTTACCGATGACCGATTCCGATCGCCCTCCGCTCGTGCGTATCGAGCCGCTTGGCGCAAGCTTCGATGCGCCCGATTCGCTGACGCTGCTCGAAGCCGCGGCGTTCGCGCACGTGTCGCTGCCGCGCTCGTGCCGCAACGGCACGTGCCGCAGCTGTCTTTGCCGAATCGTCAGCGGGAGCGTACGCTACACCATCGAATGGCCCGGACTGAGCCGCGAGGAAAAGGCCGACGGCTATACGCTGCCGTGTGTCGCCGTCGCGACGTCCGACCTCGTGCTCGACGTACCCGACGCCGCCCTCATCGGCTGACGCCGATTCGTTCGCGCCACGGTCCCGGCTCGCAGCGCAGCGCCGTGACGCGCGGCATGCCGTCGACGATGGATACCCGGAGGGAGAAAGCGATGCCCCGGTCACCCGATCGCATCGAAAAACAGGTCCAGCTCGCCGCGCCGCTCGAGCGCGTGTGGGAAGCCGTCAGCAACGCCGGCGAATTCGGCACGTGGTTCGGCGTCGCGTTCGACGGGCCGTTCGTCGCGGGCGAGACGCTGTTCGGCCGCATCTCGCCGACGCGCGTCGACGACGACGTTGCAAAAGCGCAGGAGCCTTATGCGGGGTCGGTGTTCGAATTCGTCGTCGACCGCATCGAGCCGAAGCGGCTGTTCTCATTCCGCTGGCATCCGTTCGCGGTCGATCCGGCATTCGACTATGCGTCGGAGCCGATGACGCTCGTCACGTTCACGCTTGCCGAACAAGCGGGCGGCACGCTGCTGACGGTCGTCGAATCCGGGTTCGACGCGATCGCCGCGGCGCGCCGGGAAAAGGCATACGAAATGAACGACGAAGGCTGGACCATGCAGATGAAGCTGATCGAGAAGTATCTGGCGCGATCGGCCTAGCGCGGCGACCGGGACGGCAACACGCAGTACGCAGTACGCAGCACGCACGCGCGATCGCGCGATCGCGGCCGCTACCGCTGCGCGACGTACACCGTCAGCGCGTCGACAATCTCGGCGAAGGACGGCCGCGCGTCGACATCCTCGTTCAAGCACGCGGCCGCCAGCGCTTCGAGCGCCGGCGCGCCCGCCCACCCGCGCGGCTCGCACCGTTCGAGCAACTCGCCGAGCAGGTAGCCGAACGCGCGCACTTCCAGCCGCTCGAACAGCGCCGTACACCACGCATCGCGCACGTCGTAGAGCGACGCCGCGCCGAAATCGCCGAGCAATGCAGGTTGGTCGTCGCCGTGCAGGATGTTGTGCGCATACAGATCGCCGTGCATGATTCCGCGCGCATGCAGGTGGCGCGCCACCGACGCGATGCCGCGCGCGATCCGCAGCGCGGCCGCGGGCTCGAAGCGCACATCGTCCGCATAAACGTCGCGCGTGCAGGTGGCGAAGTTCGGCGGCCCCGCGAGATTCGTCAGCGCGGGATCGACGAGCTCCATCACGAGGCCGTGCACGCCGTCCGGATGGCCGCGCACGCGGCCGATCACCGGAATCATGTTCGGATGGCGTCCCGCGTGCAGGCAAGCGGCCATCTCGCAATCCGGCAGGCCATCGCTCGTCACCGCGCCCTTGAACAGCTTCACCGCGACCGGGCGCTCGCCCATGTCCGCCCGCCACCGCGCGCGGTAGATGACGCCCGACGCGCCCTCGCCGAGCTTCTGCTCGCGGGCGAGCGACGTCCAGTCGATGTCCGTCACGCCCGCATCGGCCGATGCAGCTGCTTCCGACGCGGCACCCAGCGGGTTGCCCGCGACGGCCAGCCAAGCGAGGCGCGGCAAACGCAGCAGCCAGTCCGGCAGCGCGTCGAGACGGTTCGCGGCCAGACGCACGAGTTCGAGCGCCCGGCACGCGGCCATCTCGTCGGGCAGCGATTGCAGCCGGTTGCCGGCGAGCATCAGCTTCTGCAGCCGCGAACAGTCGCCGATTTCGGGCGGCAGCGCGTCGATGGCGTTGTCGGTCAGGATCAGCCAGCGCAGCACACGCGGCAGCGCGGCGCCGGGCACGGTGCGGATCCGGTTCGCCTTGAAGCCGATCATCTCCAGTTGCGGACACGCGCCGAGCGCGCCGGGCAACTCGGTGAAGCGGTTGTCGGACGCGAACAGGATGCGCAGCCGATGCAGCCGCGACAGATCGTCGGGCAGCGACGACAGCGCGTTGCCGGACAGATCGAGCACCTCGAGCGTATCGGCAAGCTCGAAAATCTCGCGCGGGAATTCGGTCAGCCCGCATGCGAGCTTCAGTTGCCGGGCGCCCGCGAGGCGGCCGGCGCGCAGTTGTTCGAGGGTGGCGATCACGATGAAAAACGCTAGGCGGTTGCGAGGCTCGGACGAGCGATCGCGTGCATTCTACCGGCACCGCTTTCGCATCGACGCCGCAACTGTCACGCCCTCTTCACAAATGCGCGACGGGGCGCTAGAATGGCGCCCCGTGCCCAGGTGGCGGAATTGGTAGACGCACTATCTTGAGGGGGTAGCGCCGAGAGGCGTTCGGGTTCGAGTCCCGACCTGGGCACCAGATACCGCGCCGCGTGTTCCGAACACGCGGAAAAAACCCGCGCCAGCATCATGCTGCGCGGGTTTTTTGTTGGTGCGCGGCGCGGTGTGGTCAACCGTCGACGTACCGGCGACCTGGCCTTGCAAAGGCACGCTCACCAGCGACGCGCCGTTCATGCCGTTTTCCGTGCCGGCGCACGGCAAACACAAGCCCAAGAAACCGAGGCCGCGGCAGCGGATGCGGCTGCCGCTCCGCCTCACGCGTGTCGCGTGACCATCCAGACGCCGACCAGAATGACGACGGCCCCCATCGCCTGCATCGGCCGCAACACCTGTTCGTGCAGCGCCGTGAACGACAGCACCACGATCATCGACATCGCGACCATCGTCGGATAAGCGACCGCGAGCGTCGTCTTGCGCAACGCGAGCGCGTAGAGCACGAAGCCGATGCCGTACGCGGCGACGGCCGACGCGCGTGCGATCCACGGCAACAGGCTCGACTCGCCCAGCGCGGCACCCTTCAGCGCCGCGACGCGCAGCAACACGCCGGCAGCGCCGCCGAACACGCCGCTGGCCACTACGATCAGCCCGTTCACAGCACGGCCTCGGCGGCCCGTTCGACTTCGGCGTGACGCGGCGCACGCCCCGCGGTTTCCGCTGCGCCCGCGCGCTTGCCGAAGATCGCATCGAAGCGCGTCGCACCGTGTAACGCAATCAACACGACGGCCGGAAACACGACCGAGAAATTGCGAGCTTCATCGCGGCAGCCGAACAGCATGAACAACGGCAGCACCGGAAGGAACGCCGCAAGGAAGTATCGGCGATAGTGCGCGGGCGTATTGCGCCATGCGGCGCGGAAGAACACGGCGAGCGGCACCAGCATCAGCGGGTTTTCGAGGCTCGGCGTAAAAATGCCCTTGCCGATCAGGTTGTAGAACGACAGATACGATGCCGGATTGACCCAGAACTTCAGGTTGCCCCAGAGCTGGAACGCGACGAAGTCGCCCGCATTGTGCGCATAGCCGCTCATGATGAAGTGACGCGTCGCGCCGCAGATCGCGAGCTGCACGGCAAGCCAGCCGACCCGTTTCGACAGCGGTACGTCGCGATCGTGCAGGAAGAACAGCGCGAGCGGGACGAGGAAAAACGTCTCCTTGTTCAGCGAGAAGATCGCGATCGTCGCCGTACACGCGATCATGCGTTGCCGCAGCAGGAAATAGCACGCACCGAGCGCACCGAGAATTTCAAAGAAATCGTAGTAGTACGCGCCCTGCTGGAACGTCAGCGGATAGAGAAAGCTGAATCCCGCCAGAAAGCCCACCGATTGCCCGAAACTCAGTCCGTGCAGGCGCGCGAGCTTGTACACGAGCAACAGCGCGAACAGCGCAGACAGCACGATCGCGACGTAGGTCAGGTGATAGGTAATCGCGACGACCGGCGTCCAGTACTGTTTCGGCAAGTCGGAAAAATAGGCGTTGCGTAGCGAATCGTGACGCGTGATCGAGCGATAGAGCTTCTGTTGCGTATCGGGCTCGATGCGCTCCGCCAGCCATTTCGCCGCTTTCGGAAACGACGAGCGATAAACGAAAGGCTTCGGTGCGCCGCCGTCCATCATGCCGATCAGGCTGAACGTATTGCGCAGATCGTCTGCCTGCGCGTCGCGGAATCCCCACTTCAGCAGCACGCTGTTGGTGATGTTGCCGGCGCAGACGAACAGCAGCACGTACACGATCGAGAAGCGGCAAAACGCCAGCACGCGGTTTCGGTTCTTTTCCGTCATGGTGAAGATGCCGCTCACAGGGCGGGCAGAAAGTGAGCGGCCAGCACGGTCGCCACCATGGCGCACAACATGCCGAAGCTGCCGCGATTTTCGAGAAGATGGACGATCGGATCGTCGTGCATCGCGCCGCGCACCGTCGCGATCCAGAGACGGCCGAACAGGTAAATCAGGCCGATCTGGACCAGCCAGAGCAGCTGCGGCATCGCGTAGCGCCCCGCCGTTTCGGGCGCGTTGATGAACAGGCCGAACACGACGACCGCGGCGAGCGAAGAACCGATCCCGAAAGGCCAGAGCACTTCGAGATCGCCGACGCGATAATCGCGCCCGGCGGCCGCACGCTTGTCGCTCTGACGCAAGGACACGAGCTCCGAGCAACGCTTCACCAGCGCAAGGCTCAGAAACGCGAAGACGGAAAACGCGAGCAGCCAGCTGCTCACGACGATCTCGGCCGCTACCGCGCCGGCGACGATGCGGTACGTGTACAGCAGCGACAGGATCACCACGTCGAGCAACACGATCGATTTCAGACGCCAGCTATATGCCGTCGTCAGCACGAGATAAAGCGCGAACATGCCCGCGAATCCCGGGGACACGGCGAATGCGAGCGCAAATGCGGCCGTCAGCAACAGCGCGGCGCAACCGAGGCCTTCCGTAATCGACAACGCACCGCTCGCGAACGGACGGTTGCGCTTGCGCGGATGCCGCCGATCGTTGTCCAGATCCCAGAGATCGTTGCCGATGTAGGTCGCCGATGCACCGAGCGACATCGACACGAAGGCGAGCGCAAGTGTCGCGACCTTGTCGATGTCGAAGAATGCAAACGCCGTCAGCAGCGGAACGAACAGCAGCAGGTTCTTCAACCATTGATGAACGCGCAGCGCGCCGAACCATGTCGCGAGGCTCGCGCGCGCATTCGCGAATTCGCGCTCGACCGGAACGCTGCCGCGCACGTTCGCGGCGACGTCGCGCGACGCGCCGGCGAGGACTGCCCCTTTTGCACCGGCCCAGACGGACAAGTCGGCCTTGCTGTCGCCGGCGTAGACGAAGTCGTCGCCGATCTGCTCGCGAATGCGGTCCAGCTTGGCTGCGCCTTTCAGATTCGTTCCGTCGCAGGTCGCGATCACGCGGTCGAACAGGCCGAGATGCGCGCTGACACGGTCGGCGATCGAAGCATGGGCGGCCGTGGCCAACACGATCGTGCGGCCGCCCTGGCGTTCGTGACGCAGGTAGTCGACGAGCGGCTGCCGATACGGCAGCGTCTCTGCCCGAAAATCGGCCTGCTCGGCGATGCGCGCCTTGAATGCGGCGCGGCCTTCGGCAAGCCAGAACGGCAAGCGCAGAACGCACGCAGGCTTTTTCCGTACGACCGCGATGACGGATTCCATCAAGGTATCCGACACCGTCAGCGTGCCGTCGAGATCGACGACGAGCGGAAGCGTTTTGGTCTCTCGCATGTGCTTCGAATTATTTTTTAATGAATTTCAACACCGATACTTTCTATTGCTTCGGAAATGCCCCGTTTGCATTTCCGTTATCCCCGTGTATCGCCTGTTTTCCTACGCGACACTGCATTCCTGAAATCGCTCTATGTATCGGCAAGCGATCGAAGCGTCGCGCATTGCACGACATTGCTCTACCGACATTCGGGGCACGGCACGATGCACGCGACGCCGGCCGTCCGCATCAGTCTTGTCCGATTTGGTCCGAAACAGCCTTTGGCGCTGTCTCAATCTTGACGATTCCGGGAACGCGAGCCGACCGCCTTTCGATTGGCCGCGCGGATCGTAACAGAAACGACTGCAATGCGCACCACAATAAGTGGCTCGAATCGTGATTTGATCGCTCGATTCCCGCGATCAAGACAATAAACGCCCCAATGCAGGACGAGAACCTGTTTCATGAAGGTTTTCGAATTGCAACATCGCGCCTGTGTGCTTGCGACGGATTCGGCATCGCGCGACCTCGCCGCACGCCACGACGTCGATGCCCGCACCGCCCGTGGGCGGCCCGTTCCGGACCGCGCCGCCGCGGCAACGCGCGCTCGAGCAGCACGACGCGCGCATGCGTACACTATCGGGCACGCAACGACACGTAGCGACACGAGCGATGACGACCACGGCGCACGACATCGGCAGCTCCGATCACTGGATGGACGCACGGCGCGATCCCGAAACGGGGATCGAGAGCCTGCGCGCGCACTTCAGCGGTCATGCCTACGATCCGCACGATCATGACGACATGCTGATCGGCTATACGGAGCAAGGCGTCCAGCGTTTTCAGTGCCATCGGTCGCTACACACGAGCGTGCCGGGCCGCGCGATCCTGATCGAGCCCGGCGCATTGCACGACGGCCATGCGCCCGAACCCGGCGGCTTCACGTACGCGATGCTCTATCTGCCGCAATCGTGGGTCGAGCGCGCGGCGCGCCGGCTCGAGTTGCCGGGCCTGGCCGGCGTCGAAGCGGCGTTCGGGCATACGCTCGTCGACGACCTCGGCCTCGTCGACGCGATCCGGCACGCGTTCGCCGCGCTGCACGGCAACGAGGGCAAGCTCGCGCGCGACCAGACGCTCGATCGCCTGCTGATGCATCTGCGCGGGCAGCTGCGCGAGCCGCTCGTGCAAGCAGCCGGCGCGGTGCCGCCCGCGATCGCGCGCGTGCGCGATCTGCTGCACGCGCGAATGGACGCGAACCTCGGCCTAGACGAACTCGCCGAACTCGCCGGCATCGACCGCTTTCGGCTGACGCGTCTGTTTCAGCGCGCGTTCGGCACGTCGCCGCATGCGTACCTCGTGCGCGTGCGGCTGCGCGCCGCGCGTCGTCTGCTCGCGGCCGGCCGCACGCCGGCCGAAGCGGCGGCGGATGTCGGCTTCGCCGATCAGAGCCATCTCGGCCGCTGGTTTCGCCGCGCGTACCGGATCACGCCGGCCGCGTATCGGCGCATGTGCACAAACGTTCCAGACTGAGCGCGCGCGCCGCCCGATCATGAGCGGCTCAACAAGGAGCCGTTATGTTCGATACCAAAGTGGCGCTGATCGTGCGCGATGATCTCGCGGCGTGGCAGAAACTCAACGTGGTCGCATTTCTGGCGACGGGCGTCGCCGCAGAAGCGCCCGAAGCGCTCGGCGAGCCTTACGAGGATGCGGCCGGGCGCCGCTATGCGCGCATGCTCGGTCAGCCGATATTGGTGTTCGCGGCCGATCTGAACGGATTACAGGCCGCTCATCGGCAGGCGCTGTCGCGCGAATTGACGATCGTGCCCTACGTGCATGCGATGTTTTCGACGGGCCACGACGCGGCCAACCGAGAAGTGTTTCGCGCGGAGGATGCGGAGAATCTCGATCTCGTCGGCCTCGCGCTGCACGGGCCGAAGAAGGCCGTGGACAAGGCGGTGAAAGGGCTCGCGCTGCACGCCTGAGCGCTCGGCCCACGCGCGCATGATGCGCACGCTCGGGCGTCAGCGATGTGCGAGCACGTTGACGAGCTTGCCGAACGGATCGCGCACATAAAACCGACGCACGCCCCACGGCTCGTCGGCCGGGCCGTATTCGACGGCGATGCCGGCCGCGCGGATACGTGCAAGCGCTTCATCGAGATCGTCGACCTCGATCGACAGATCGGGCGTCGGCGTGCCCGATCCGCCCTGCGACGCGACACTGATCTGCACGGTCATCTGTTCGGCATTGCCGTAAGTCGCGATCCAGCCGTGATCCATCAGCACGTCGAGGCCGAACACGTCGTGGTAAAAGCGCTTTGCGTCGTCGATCGACCGCGTATCGATATTGGCGACGATTCGTTTGACTTTCATCGGTTGCCTCCGCAACGCATCTGCAAGCTTCGACTCGATGGTGTAGCCGATTCGACTACATTCGAAGCTAAAACAGCTACATCGATTGGACTGACAACGCGGGCACCGCACACGCGTGCCGGTCGAGCGATCCGGCACGTGCCCCGCGCCGTCTCCGTCATCGACCCGGCCTAGCCGGATCGATGACGTTCCCGATCACCCGCCCAGATAAGCCTGCTTGATCCGGTCGTTCGCGAGCAAATTCGCGCCCGTATCGGCAAGCACCACGCGCCCCGTCTCGAGCACATAGCCGCGGTCGGCGACCTGCAGCGCCTTGTTCGCGTTCTGCTCGACCAGGAACACCGTGACGCCTTCGTCGCGAATCGTGCGGATGATGTCGAAGATCTGTGCGATCACGAGCGGCGCGAGGCCGAGCGTCGGCTCGTCGAGCAGCAGCAGACGCGGCTTGCTCATCAGCGCGCGGCCGATCGCGAGCATCTGCTGCTCGCCGCCCGACATCGTGCCGGCCCGCTGCGTCGCACGTTCCTTCAGGCGCGGAAACAGCTTGAACACGTGCTCGATGCCGTCGTCGATCTCGTGACGGCTCGCGAAGAAGCCGCCCATCTTGAGGTTCTCGAGCACGGTCAAGCTCGGGAACACGCGCCGCCCTTCCGGCGAAATCGCGAGCCCCTGCCGCATGATCTGGTGCGTCGACATCGCGGTGATGTCCTTGCCCTCGAACAGCACGCGGCCCGACGATGCGCGCGGCGTGCCGCACACCGTCATCATCAGCGTCGTCTTGCCCGCACCGTTGCTGCCGATCAGCGTGACGATCTCGCCCTTGTTCACCTCGATCGACACGCCCGCGAGCGCTTCGACCGCGCCGTAATGCGTGTGGACCTGTTCCAGCTTCAGCATCACTCTTCCCCCAGATACGCCTTGATCACGCGCGGGTCGTTACGGACCGCTTCCGGCGTGCCGATCACGATCGGCCGGCCGTGCTCCATCACGAGGATGCGGTCCGACACGCCCATCACGAGGCTCATGTCGTGCTCGATCAGCAGCACCGACACGCCGAACTCGCGGCGCAGCTTGTCGATCAGATGCTGAAGCTCGATCTTCTCCTGCGGGTTCAGGCCGGCCGCCGGCTCGTCGAGCATCAGCAGACGCGGCTCGGTGATCATGCAGCGCGCGATTTCCAGACGCCGCTGGTGCCCGTACGACAACGTGCCCGCCGGCCGGTTCGCGACCGAGGTCAGCCCCATCCGGTCGAGCCACACGGCCGCGCGCTCGAGCGCCTCCTGCTCCGCGCGGCGATACGCGGGCGTCGCAAACAGCCCATGCAGCAGGCCCGACTTCACCTTGCGATGCTGTGCGACGAGCAGGTTCTCGACCACCGTCAGCGACTTGAACAGCCGGATGTTCTGGAACGTGCGCACGAGGCCCTTCAGCGCGATCTTGTGGCTCGGCAGCCCCGCGATCCGGTGACCGTCGAGCACGACCTCGCCCGCCGTCGGCCGATAGAAGCCGCCGACGCAGTTGAACACCGTCGTCTTGCCGGCGCCGTTCGGCCCGATGATCGCGAACACCTCGTCACGACGCACGTCGAAGTCGATGCCGTCGACCGCAAGCAACCCGCCGAAGCGCATCTGCAATCCGGCGACCTTCAACAGTTCTGCATTCGCGCTCATTGCGGCAACTCCACGTGGGGACGGCTCGCGGGCAGCAGGCCCTGCGGACGCCACATCATCATCAACACCATCACGAGACCGAAGATCAGCATCCGGTACTCGGCAAAGCCGCGCGCGACTTCCGGCAGCACGGTCAGCAGGATCGCCGCGAGGATCACGCCGAGCTGCGAACCCATCCCGCCGAGCACGACGATCGCGAGAATCAGCGCCGATTCGATGAACGTGAACGACTCCGGGTTCACGAGGCCCTGACGCGCAGCGAAGAACGCGCCGCCGATACCGGCGAACGCGGCGCCGAGCGTGAACGCCGACAGCTTGATGCGCGTCGGATTCAGGCCGAGCGAACGGCATGCGATCTCGTCGTCGCGCAGCGCTTCCCATGCGCGGCCCATCGGCATGCGAATCAGGCGGCTCGTCACGAACAGCGTGAAGCCGACCAGCAGCAGCGCGAGCAGATACAGGAAGATCACCATGTGCTCGCCGCTGTATTCGAGGCCGATCAGTTCATGGAAGGTCTTCGCGCCTTCGACGCTTGCCGAACGCGCCATCTCGAAGCCGAACACGGTCGGCTTCGGAATGCCGGAGATGCCGTCCGGGCCGCCGGTGAGGCTCGTCAGGTTGTTGGCGAGCAGGCGGATGATTTCGCCGAAGCCCAGCGTGACGATCGCGAGATAGTCGCCGCGCAGACGCAGCACCGGGAAGCCGAGCAGGAAGCCGAACGTCGCCGACGCGATCGCCGCGATCGGCAGGCACTCCCAGAACGTCAGCCCGAAATACTGGTTCAGCATCGCGTACGTATAGCCGCCGACCGCGTAGAACCCGACATAGCCGAGATCGAGCAGCCCCGCGAAGCCGACGACGATGTTCAGCCCGAGACCGAGAATCACGTAGATCAGCGCGAGCGTCGCGACGTCGACTGCGCCGCGCGAGCCGACGAACGGCCACACGAGCCCGACCGCGAGCAGCACCCAGATGATCGCGCGCTGCTGGCGCGCGCCCATCGCGGGCACCGCGGGCAGCTTCACTGCGGATTTCGCGCGCAGCAGCCACGGCTTGAACAGCTGGAACAGGAACACGGCCGCGACCGCGATCCATACCGGGCGCCAGTGGCGCTCGAGCACGACCTGATAACCGTCGAGCTTCAGCTGCAGCCCGAGCACCGGCACCGTGAGGATCGCCGTCAGGATCGCGGCGGCCACGGCATTCTTCAGCGCCTGGCCGAACGAAGCGTCGGCGGCCGGGCGGCGTACGGAAATGACTTGACTCATCTGCGTGTCCCTCAGACCTTTTCGATGTCCGACTTGCCGAGCAGGCCGGTCGGGCGGAAGAGCAGGATCAGCACGAGCAGGCCGAACGCGACGACGTCCTTGTATTCGGCCGGCATGTAGCCCGCCGCGAAGGTTTCGGCCAGGCCGAGCAGCACGCCGCCGAGCATCGCGCCCGGAATGCTGCCGATGCCGCCGAGCACCGCGGCCGTGAACGCCTTGATGCCGGCGACGAAACCGATGTACGGGTTCAGCTTGCCGATCGTCAGGCCGATCAGCACGCCGCCGACGGCAGCCAGCATCGCGCCGAGCACGAACGTAAACGAGATCACGCGGTTCGTATCGATGCCGAGCAGGTTCGCCATCTTCATGTCTTCGGCGCATGCGCGGCACGCGCGCCCCATGCGCGAATGCGAGATGAACAGCGTGAGCGCGATCATCAGCACGATCGTCACGCCGACGATCAGCAGGCGCGCATACGGCACCGTCACGTCGAAGTCGCCGCCGAGATGGATGTCGAAGGCGCCGGAGATCAGCACCGGCACGGACACGTCGCGCGCGCCCTGGCCGATCTGCACGTAGTTCTGCAGGAAGATCGACATGCCGATCGCGGAGATCAGCGGCACGAGCCGCGGGCCGCCGCGCAGCGGGCGGTACGCGACGCGTTCGACCGCGAAGCCGTACGCGCCCGTGACGATCACCGATACGATCAACGCCGCGCCGAGCACGAGCGGCAGCGGATAGCCGGCGGACACGCCGATCGCGGTAAGGGTGACGAGACCCACGTACGCGCCGATCATGTAGATCTCGCCGTGGGCGAAGTTGATCATGCCGATGATCCCGTAGACCATCGAATAGCCGATGGCGATCAGCGCATAGATCGCGCCCAGCGTCAGGCCGTTGACCAGTTGCTGGGCAAATTGCGGAAAGAAGTCAGTCATGTGCGGGAAGCTCCCGTTGGCGTCGCGCCGCCTGCCGCAGCCGGATCACGGCGCGGCCGTGCGCAACGCACGGTATCGTCTCGGTTCGCCCGCGGTCGCGCGATGCACGAATGCGCGGCGACCAATACGCCCCCGCCCCGTCCGGATCTCGGACGGGGCGGGTGCGCGGGCGGGTAGTCCGTTGTTACTTGGCGGCGGTCTTCGTCGCGTCCTTGTGCCACGTGTAGACGACGAACTTGAACGCCTTCAGGTCGCCCTGCGCGTCATACGACACCTTGCCGATCGGCGTGTCGAACGTCGTCTTGTGCATGTACGCGGCGACCTTCGTCGGGTCGGTCGTCTTCGCTCCGGCGATCGAGTCGGCGATGATCTTCACCGCGGCGTACGCCGGCATCTGGAACGGGCCGTTCGGATCGCGCTTCTTGTCGGCGAACGCCTTCACGAGCGCCGCGTTGGCCGGGTCGGCCGAGAAGTCGGCCGGCAGCGTGACGAGCATGCCTTCCGATGCCGGGCCCGCGATGGCCGTCACGTCCTTGTTGCCGACACCCTCAGGCCCCATGAACGTCGCCTTCACGCCCTGCTCGCGCGCCTGGCGCAGCAGCAGGCCCATTTCCGGGTGATAGCCGCCGAAGTAGACGAAGTCGACGCCTTGCGACTTCAGCTTCGTGATGATCGCCGAGTAATCCGAGTCGCCGGCGTTGATGCCTTCGAACAGTACGACCGGAATCTTCGCCGCTTCGAGATCCTTCTTCACCGACGATGCGATGCCCTGGCCGTACGACTGCTTGTCGTGCAGCACGGCGACCTTCTTCGGCTTCACGTGATTGATGATGTACTGCGCGGCGGCCGGACCCTGCTGGTCGTCACGGCCGATCGTGCGGAAGATGAAGTGACGCTTCTTGCCTTCGGTCAGCTGCGGCGCGGTGGCCGACGGCGTGACCATCACGATGCCTTCGTTCTCGTAGATGTCGGATGCCGGAATCGTCGAGCCCGAGCACACATGGCCGATCACGTACTTGATCTTCTGGCTGACGATCTTGTTGGCCACGGCGACCGCCTGCTTCGGTTCGCAGGCGTCGTCCATCATCACCACTTCGAACTTGTTGCCGCCCGCACCGCCTGCCGCGTTGATCTGCTCGATCGCGGTCAGCGCGCCGGCCTTCACCATGTCGCCATACTGGGCGACCGAGCCGCTCATCGGGCCGGCGATGGCGATCTTCACGGTTTCCGCTTGCGCGGCAGCGGCGCCGGCGGCGAACAGCACGGCGGCGACGGAAATGGACGTAAGACGGGACAGCGTCATCAGGAGCTCCTCGATGTTGTTTAGTCATACGGGCAAAGGCGGCATGACTTGCGCAATCGAACAGCACCCGGGGCGAGAACATGGGACACGCCCGAGACGCGGAGACGGACCTGCGGTGGAGAAATGCTTGCGGGGCCCGGCTCGTGAAGTCCCCGAAGGGGACGTGTGGTTCGGAAAGACAACGTGATGCGTCTTGCATTGCGCAAGCGTTTCGCCTGCCCCGCTTGCCGAACCGCTTCGTCGGAGGGATGGTCCGACAGCCGTTGGCAAGGCAGTCGAAATTATATGGGCGTTTCCCATTCCTCTGTCAAAAATGACCGCGGACCAAGGGAAAACACGGAGAACCTTCGCATGCTCGCGGTAGCGCTCGTGGCGCAACCGAGAAGGCGCGACAACGTTTGCGCGAGGCGCCATCCGGTTGCGCTCGGCGGTGTCGAGATGCGTGAACGCGTTGCGTGGCGCGGGCTTGCGGGAAGGTCTGCTGCTTGCGGTGCGGTCACGCTGTCGCTCTGCGCCGAATCGCCGCCGGCAATCGACTGAGGATTGTCGAGCGACCGAAGCACACGTCGGAAACCGGCTTCCTTTCGTTTTCCGACGTTTTCATCGCACTAGAAAGCTTATTGTTATTTTCGTGAAATAATGCGAACCCGTTTCAGCAATCCAGCCAGCCTTCCCGCGATTCGCGTCTGTCGCGCGCCGGAGCCGCTTTGTCGTCGTTCCGCCTGCGCTTCTGCCGTGCAGCCGCCAGCCAGTGATCTGCCGTTTCTTGTTTCTTCATTGCACATCACCTGGATCCGATCGCCGATGACTCTTGCGTTCCGCCTTTCGTTGTCCGCCGCAACCGTCTGCGCGCTGGCGCTTGCCGCGTCCGCAGCCGCGTCGCCCGCGAGCGATGCGCTCGCCGACCGCTCTGCCGTCACCAACGTATTCCGCGTCGAGCGCCGTGCCGCTCGCGACAGCAATGCCGCACGCGACAGCACGCGCTACGCGCGGCCGGCCGCACGCAGCCCGTTCGAGACGGACAACACACGGCCGCTGCAGATCGACGGCGACCGGCTGACTCCGCAACCCTCGAACGCACGACCGGCCGACTCCGCGTGGGCCGACACGCGCGTCGCGCCCGGCCGCGACACCGCGGGACGTTTGCTGCCCGAAGCCGCACGCCGCAGCGCAGACTGGGACGCGTATCTGCGCGCGAACGGTTCGCTGTCCGCCGACGGTTCGTCGCCGGCGCGGCCCTATGCGCCGATGCGGCCGTTCGATGCCGCGCGCGGCGTGCCGGGCGCGCCGAACCCGTTCGATCCGTCGATTCCGCATCCGGAGACGCGCACGTTCTATGACGACGGCGCAGGCTCGCGCTGTATGGCGACCGGCGGCGCGGGCACGTCGCGCTCGTCGTGCAGGCTCGATTGGTGAGCGTTGCGCGCATCGCATTGCGCGTGCACGGGCGGCTTTCGTTAGAATCGGTCGTCGTCGCAGCAAACCGCAGATTTGCACGAGGCGGCTGGATTCGCTCGCGAACGCCGCGCGCGCTCATGACAGACTCATTCTTTCCCCCGGAGGCGAACGTGCCAGGATTACTTCCCGATGTCGACCGCGACGGACTGCTCGAATACTCGGTCGTCTACACGGACCGCTCGATCAATCACATGTCGCAGCGCTTTCAGCACGTGATGCGCGACATCTCCGACCTGTTGAAAAAGGTCTATCACGCGAAGTCGGTCGCGATCGTCCCCGGCAGCGGCACGTTCGGCATGGAAGCCGTCGCGCGCCAGTTCGCGACGAACAGGAAGTGCCTCGTCATCCGCAACGGCTGGTTCAGCTACCGCTGGTCGCAGATCTTCGAGATGGGCAGCATTCCGTCCGAGTCGATCGTGCTGAAGGCACGCCCCGTCGAATCGGGACGACAGGCCGCGTATGCGCCTGCGCCGATCGACGAAGTCGTCGCGGCGATCCGCGAGCACAAGCCCGATCTCGTGTTCGCGCCGCATGTCGAAACCGCATCCGGGATGCTGCTGCCGGACGCTTACCTGCGCGCGGTGGCGGACGCGGTGCATGAGGTCGGCGGCATGTTCGTGCTCGACTGCATCGCGTCCGGCACGATCTGGGTCGACATGGAGGCAAGCGGCGTGGACGTGCTGGTCAGCGCGCCGCAGAAGGGATGGAGCGCATCGCCGGGCTGCGCGCTCGTGATGCTGAGCCCGCTGGCGCGCGAGCGGATCGACGGCACGACGAGCACGAGCTTCGCGTGCGATCTTCGCAAGTGGCTGCAGATCATGGAAGCGTACGAGGGCGGCGGATTCGCGTATCACGCGACGATGCCGACCGACAGCCTCGCGACGCTGCGCGACGTGATCAAGGAGACCGACGCGTACGGCTTCGACAAGGTGCGCGACGAACAGCTCGAACTCGGCACGCGCATTCGCGCGCTGCTCGCCGAAAAGGGTTTCCGGAGCGTGGCGGCGGAGGGGTTTCAGGCGCCCGGCGTGGTGGTCTGCTACACCGACGACGACGACATCCGCTCGGGCAAGAAGTTTGCCGACGTCGGCGTGCAGATCGCGGCCGGCGTGCCGCTGCAATGCGACGAGCCCGCGGACTTCAAGACGTTCCGGATCGGGCTGTTCGGCCTCGACAAGCTGCATGATGTCGATGGCGCGGTGGCGCGGTTTGCCGATGCGTTGGAGCGGGTTTTGTAGGGTGGTTTTTCGCGGTTTCGGCGCGGCAGCGGGGGTGTCGCGCCAAGCGCGGCGGGATTGTCGAGGGCTATGAGTGGCGGTGACGCGAGGGGATCGATCCAGCTGTCATATCGTTATGGACCCCAAAGTCTGCGACGCAATCAGCTTCGGTAACGGGTCGCATCGGCATTGGCACAAATCATCCTCCAATGCGACCTGCTTACCCATCATTGTCATCAGCCTCGGCGTGCCGTCGCTGATGATGACGCCCGTCGTGCCGCAAGCCGGGCACTGGACAGCGGCACCCAGATAAGCGACCGGTTGACCCTGAAAGGAGGTGTTGGCGATACCGTCGACCACCACACCGTTGCGGTCGGTCTTATCGCCTCGGAGAATGAAGCGGCGGTTCATGCTGTGAGACCATTGGACGGTGCCGCTGCACGGGCCTGTCAGGAATTTTGTGTTTAAGG